>NZ_JBFUIX010000009.1:0-121608 GCF_056401635.1 Paenibacillus sp. P4_E11
GTACGCCCCCTACACTAACACTAAGTGCCTCCGCCTCCTCAGAAGAAAGCATATGCCGATTAAGGTCGTCCCATGTAGAGAGAAACCCGAATTCTTGAATCATCCTTTTCTGAAAGTCCCACGATACCGCGAACCGGATAAAATGTTGCGCTATTGCCGCATTCTTGCTGTATCTGGAAACCATGAACGCATTCGCGATCAGCAGCTTCCCTCCCTGATCTCCAGCATTGCTTGGGCTGGAAGGTAGCGGTGCGACGTGATATCGTTCCCTTTTCTTAATAATTGGTGTAGTGAATATCGTGGACAATTGCATCCCGACTCGTCCTTCTTCGAACATCTCATGAATGAACTGAGTGTCACTAATTGCCGTTAGAGGGGCGATTCCATCCTTGTACAACAGCTGCTGCAGGAATCGAAGCGAATCCACAAGTCCTCGATCATTCAGCCTTCCGTCTTCCATTCGCTCGAAACGAAATCCGTTTGCAAAAGCAAGCACAGGCCATCTACTCCAAGAGTCCGACATCCCGAAGCCGAATCGGTCCATAATCCCGTCATTATTACCGTCTCCATTCAAAGACTTGGCAACCTCAACGAACTTGTCAAATGTCCAAGATCGATCTGGCAGCGGCTTGCCTTGTTCCTGGAATACTTGGCGATTGCATACCAGGAATACAGGCGAGAACGTAATCGGGATCGCGTAAGGCACTCCATCTGTTACGAATGCTTCGCTTAACCGTCTATAATCTGTCGACTGATTAGCAGCAATCTCCGTAAGCGGCAAATAGTCCTTCAAGTCCGCTTCGTAATAGTCCCGGTCCCAAATGAAGATTAGGTCAGGACATATGCCCAGCTCCAGCCAGCGCTTAAGATCCATGCGGTTCATCTCATCTGTACGCAAGACATTCACTGTAATACGCGGGTAAGCTTGAGAGAACGACTTGATTAGCTTGTGCATAACCTGGTCTGCGAAGATAGAGGAACCCGGGCAAAGAACGAGAAGTGTTTGTTGATCCTCCATTACACGGTCAGGCAGATCGGCTACAATCGTCCCTCTGCCCACCATCTTAATTAACAATCCTTCTTTCATAAGCAAATCCAAGGCTTGTCTAAGTGTATTCCGACTTGCATCGTACTTCACGCATAAATCCTTCTCGGAGCTCAAGTAGTCCCCAGGGTTCAAATACCCGGCACTAATCTGAGACCTAATATCGTCTGCAATGTGCAAATACCGAAACTTCTTATGATTCATAGGGGCCCCTTAATACCTCGCATTCAGCTAATATGAAATTAGTATAGAACAAAACATCGATTCCAGAAAACAACAATAATTGTTTGGGTTGTTTGGGGGGCATAACCTTTTCGTCATCTTCATCCAAAATTAAGAAAGTGTTAGCGCGCCAAACAAAAAACTCACAACTACCCCAGAATCATTCTAACGATTGTCCCTTAATATCTAGACTAGAATACCTATAGGGGGCGTTGTGAATGCGTAAATTAAAAGATCTCAGTCTGTCCATCAAGCTGAGTATCGCGGTAGGGTTAGTTCTAATTGTCGTGTTCGGCATGCTCATTATGCTGAATTTAAGCCAGCTTAAATCTGTCAGCATGTCGGAAGGCGAACTGGATGCCATCCATACCGGACAGCAAGTAGCCAATCAGTTCCAGAATGACTTAACCGGGATCGAGTCTACCTTGTCTACGCTTAGGGACACCTTGCTGGATGCACGATCATCTCAGTCTCTAAATCGCGAGGAGATTGTTCGGATATTCAAGAATATGATGGAAACGCATCCTTCCTATCTGGGACTGTATACGCTGTGGGAGCCTAATGCCTTCGACAATAATGATCGCGTCAACCAGAAGAAGACGGCATACGATGACGTTACTGGCAGGTTCCTTCCCTATGTGGTTCGGACAGGCGATAAGATCAACGTCGAGCCGCTTGCCGATTACGACAAGGAAGGGGCGGGCGACTATTACCTGATCCCTAAGAAAACAAAGCAGTCCTTGCTTAAGGATCCTTATCTCTATCAAATCAACGGTAAGGACACTTTGATGACTTCGATCGTACTACCCATCCTTGATTCTACAGGACAGCAGTTTCTAGGCATTGTAGGCGTCGATCTGTCGCTGGATACGCTGCAAAAGCTGGCCTCACAAACGAAAGTAGAGGCTGGTTATATCACGATCGTATCTTCCGTTGGTTCCTATATTGCCCATTCAAAGCGTCCCGAGCTGATCAACCAGACTTATGCGGATCGGCCCGAGAAGGAGCAAGTATGGAAGAACGTCCAGGGAGGGAACCTTCAGGGTTATTCGAATAATGAGGATGCCAACTCGGTATTCCGTGACTTCTTGCCGATCAATCTGAAGGGTAGCACGATTCGCTGGTACATTGAGACCGTAACGGAACGAAGCTACATTCTGGACGGCTACCAGAAGAGTATGTGGATTTCCTTGTCGATTGCTCTAGGTGCATTTGTCGTGTTAGCCCTCGTCATCATATACATCGTAAGAGTGATGGTCGTTCGATCCATCAATTCGGTCATCGACCTATCCCAGCAGCTGGCTGGTGGTGATTTCACACGGACACTCCCCGTGACCAGTCAAGATGAATTCGGGCGGATGGCGCAGCACTTCAATGGGATGATTGGCAATTTGCGTGAGCTTATACAGAAAGTAACCGATCATTCGATGTCTGTCGGTGCCACATCCGAGGAATTGACGGCAAGCGCCGAGCAGACGAGTCGAGCGGCTGAGACGATCGCCGTAGCAGTCCAGGATGTAGCTGCGAGCATGGAAGTGCAGGAGCAGAATGTCAAGGAAAGTACACGTGCTATGTTCGAGATGTCGGCCGGCATTGAACGAATCGCAGAATCCTCCTCATCAGTAGCAGATTCGTCCCAAAGTGTCGCCAAGCAAACGTCGACCGGTTACGATCAGATACAAGACGCCATTCGGCAAATGAACGTCGTACAGGGAGCCGTAAGTGATTCCGAAACGATCATCCGCCGTCTCGGCGACCGCTCGGATGAGATCGGCAGCATTATCGGGATTATCACGAACATCAGTGCACAGACGAACTTGCTGGCGCTGAACGCTTCCATTGAAGCTGCTCGAGTGGGCGAGCAAGGCCGCGGCTTCGCCGTTGTAGCCAGCGAAATCCGCAAACTCGCTGAACAGACGAAAGACGCCGCCACGCAGGTAGCGACGCTGATCGGGGAGATCCGCACAGACACGCACCAAGCCGTCGAGACGATGGGACGTGGTTCGGTTGAAGTGAACAAAGGCGTAGCCGCCGTTCAGGTAAGCGGCGAGACCTTCTCCGTCATCCGCGAGGAGATGGACAAGGTGAGCGGGATGATCCAGGAAGTGTCCGCCGCCGCCGAGCAGATCTCGGCCAGCTCGGAGCAGGTGACAGCCACCGTCGACCAGTTGTCGCATATAGCCACCGACGCGTCGGAGAACGCTCAGAGCGTCGCCGCTGCCTCCGAGGAGCAGCTCGCCACGATGGAGGAAATCTCGGCTTCCTCCGCCGCACTGAGCCATATGGTACAGGAGCTGTTGGAGCTGATGGCACGATTTAAGGTTTAAGATTAGCATCCTACTCAGACAAGGACCTCTGGAGTCAATCACTCCAGAGGTCCTTATCTTTACCACACTATTCATCGACCAGCGGCCTGAATATCATTTCGCCACAACCGGGTTCAGCAGTGCCCGTCGAATAATCGCTGACACCCCGCTGTTCCCAGTCGAGTCGGAAGAGATCCGAATCTTCAATTGCTGGACACCCTTCAGCTCTACATTGGAACTCCATTCTTTATCCACGCGCACCACACCCGTGACGAAGAGCGTCTTCCCGTCGCCCAGCACCTCGAATTTCACCCCATCCGAATCACCTGTCAGGCTCGGCGCAACCGCAAAATAAAGTTGAATCCGTTCAAAATTCTCATTCAACGAATAAGTAAGTTCAAACGGTTCACTCTGCCCTTGTATGTCTACCACGATGTCCTTCATGTTGTAATAGGGTACCTCTTTGATTCGTTTGATATCACTCGCCGATGTGACTAACAGGTTCGTGAGGGGAATCTGCTTCTTTTTCGGAACCGCAGGATCACCCGTTTTCTCCTCTGGGACAACCTTCTGCATCTGGAATACCGGATACGCCTGATAGAGCATCTTCGCTACTTGGGCTCGTGTAACCGACTCTGCAGGTCGGAATGTATTGTCAGGATAACCCGAGATCAGTTGCTGCTCCACCGCAGCTGCCACGTAGGCCTTCGCTCCGCTCGAGATGACGCCAGCATCCGTGAATGTTGCCTCGAGAGTTGTCGGTTTGCTGCTACCCCGGTCTCCCTTCAGCTTCATCAAACCTAGAGCAACCGTTTCCCGTGACACAGGCTCATTCGGTCGATAAGCGATGTTCCCGTTTGGTTGGAGGTAGGTTGTCAAGTAGGGCATCGCTGCTTCTACATATGTAGTATACCAATCGGATGGAGATATATCTTCGAATGAAGGTACCTGGACCTCACCGGTCTTCAACCCTGCGGCTATTACCATCAGCTTCGCGAACTCCGCCCTCGTCACCACCCGATCTGGCTGAAACGTCCCATCTGAGTAGCCTTCCAGCCACCCCCGTTCCGTCAAGTCGTTGATGTACAGGAACGCCCAATGATCGGCTCCAAGATCGGAGAATGGGAACGGGCCTCCAATCTTAATGCACTGCGTAGCGTAGCCGAGAGGGTTCCCAGAATCATCGAATAAGACGGTCATGATGAATCTTTCACCTGGGACGGCAGGGAACCCTATTCCCGTAATGCCCGTATATGGAGCTGGCTTGATCCCCTTAAACTGCGGTTCCAGGTATTGCTCAGAATGGTCTGTCAGAACATAGGCAATGTCTCGACCGAGCTGGCTGAACTTCCGCATCGATTCCGGGAGCTGCTCCCGATCAATCTGCAACGTATAAGTGAGCTTGTCAGCAGAGGATGCGACATATTGAATACCTTGTTCAATTTTAGGTGGCAGTCCATTAATCGAAATCGACTCCGCCGCCTGCAAATTCGCCCCTGCCAAAGCTTGCAACATGTACAACACGAGCCCTACGATTAACAACTTCCCACTCGATTTCAACGCCATTTTCTACCATCCTCATCCCAATAATATCCCAAAACTTTCCAATACCAATCATAACACAGGCACACTGGAAATAATAGGATTTTATATAGGGTCACATAACCTCTCTAGAGTTGAATATATTGATTACAAGCCATTTTTCAGGAGGTGCCCGTATGACGAATCCGCTGTTCATCGTCTCCCGGGAAGATTGGTCGCTGCATCGCAAAGGCTACCAGGATCAAACCCGGCACCAGCAGAAGGTACGAGAAGCGATCAAACAGAACTTGCCTGATCTCGTGACCGAAGAGAACATTATCACCCAACACAACCGTCAAATTATTAAGGTTCCGATCCGCAGTCTGGACGAATATCGGTTCCGCTTCAACCATAACAAGAGCAAGCATGTCGGACAGGGCGACGGCGACAGTCAGGTCGGCGATGTGCTGGGGACAGACCCTTCTCAACAGCAAGGGCCAGGTAAAGGCGAAGGTGCGGGCGATCAACCGGGGGATGACTACTACGAGGCAGAAATCAGCATGGAAGAGCTGCAATCGATGCTGTTCGAGGACTTGGAGCTCCCCCATCTGGAGGAGAAGCAGAAGGACAACATCCAGGACGAGGAAATCCGTTTCACGGATATTCGCAAAAAAGGGATCATGTCCAACATCGATAAAAAGCGAACCATACTTGAAAATTTGCGCCGAAATGCCAACAACGGACAGCCGGGCATTCATCACATCTCGCCCGATGATCTGCGCTTTAAGACATGGGAGGAAATCGTCGTACCTCGCTCCAACGCACTGATCATCGCCATGATGGACACTTCAGGCAGCATGGGCAGCTTCGAGAAATATATAGCGCGCAGCTTCTTCTTCTGGATGACACGATTCCTGCGAACGAAGTATGAGAAGGTCGAGATCGTATTTATCGCGCATCATACTGAGGCAAAGGAAGTAACGGAAGAGGAGTTTTTCACGAAGGGGGAGAGCGGGGGCACGATCTGCTCATCCGCATATCAGAAAGCACTGGATATTATCGACCGCCGCTACCCGCCGGCGAACTACAACATCTATCCGTTCCATTTCTCCGACGGCGACAACTTGACCTCGGACAACGAGCGCTGTGTCAAGCTGATCGAGCAGTTGCTGCAGAAGTGCAACATGTTCGGTTACGGAGAAGTGAATCAATACAACCGCAGCAGCACTCTCATGTCCGCTTACCGGCACATTCAGATTCCGAAGTTCCAGCACTGCATCATTCGCGAGAAGGGCGAGGTGTACAAGGCGCTGCGTACTTTCTTCACGAAGCCGAAGGAAGCTTGAGCCCTGTTAGAAGAAGAACAATCAATAACCGTCCGAGTCAATCTTCGGACGGTTATTGATTGTTAATAATTATTGCTAAGTTGTCACGATTATCGGCCCATGCCCATATGAGCAAACAACTCTTCTTGAGCTTGTTCCAGCATCGGCAAGCGTTTAGTCAAATAACACTTCAAATCCAGAGCCGTAATGACAGGATCCAGATACTCATAAACTTTGTCGTCAGTCGCCACCATCTCAGCTGGAGCAAACTTGATTTGTTCCAATAAGCTAATGAACTTCTCCATGGCAGCGCCTGTCATCTCTGACTTCTCACACAATTCCATACTGAGGATTTGGCCTGAAGCTTGATCGATGACCAGGAAGATCATTGGGTAATACGGTCGTCCCCCATCCATAATAGGAGCAGGCATATAACTTAAACCCAGTTCCCATGTACCTCCGCGCTTTTGGATCGTCTTTTTCAATTTGACCATATGAAGCTCATTCACGACCGGAAGTTCCGGCAGGACAGAGTCCTCATCTTCCTCGGGATCCATCAATTCGGAATGCCAGCTTAAGCTCCCATCCGCCTGCCGTGTGCCCACACGTGTCAGGAATCGGGGAGCAAGGAGAGCATCCGGGTCCGCCTTTGAAGCCTGCGACACTACAATTGCCTGTTCAATAGCTGCGGTCAAGAACATGACCTCGTTCCCCGTTTGTAACGGCCAAGGGTAGAAGCCGGGCTCGAACAACCGGAATGTTGGCCATGCTTGTCTACCACGAAACTTAAGCCCCAGCTCCTTAATTCGTGCCTTCTCCTCCGGGTACAAATCTTCACGGTCATCGAAACATAACATCAAGCAGTGCTGAGCGTACATCGGATCCTCTTTCAATTGTCCAGCTAACATTTCCATAACGGTCCTTAGACCAGGGGCGCCTAAGTAAACGGCTAATGCGAACATCTCCCCCCCACTTCCCATAATGCAGCAATACCCGACTTGCTTGGTGTCCGGATGCTTCACACCGAACAGATGAATATTGTCCATCCAATCCCAACAGGCTGCCTGTTTAAAAGCTTTCGCTGCTTCAAATAAGTTGCTCCATTGCTGCGTGGTAGGCTTCATCATATGACTCCTCGTACAACATATATTTTGTCCATTCTATCATTCTACCATTTCAGAACTGATCATACTCATGAACTGCTCCAGGTCAAATGACACTTCCTCCGGTCCGTCTGATTCGAAGGGAGGATGATCCAACTTATCTGTACCATATTGCTTCCGCGTCTCGCTTCTTGGAGGCAATGTTGCGTCCAGACTCTCCTCATCCGCGAACCGCTCCATTTCTTCCCAAGTAATTCCATAAGGGAATCCCCAACCGGTGTAACCGGCAATATAGGCATACGTCGCATCCGAATCTGGGAACAACGCGTTTGGAATGTCCGTTTGATGCTGAAGCAATCGCTTCTCTTTTCGCTTTTGCTTCATTATTTGACGGCTCTTGGTCCCTTCCCTCGCCTTAATCACCTCTTGCTCCGACAACTGTACGCCCAGCGTGCGAAGTTCGGCAATCGCCGTTCCTATATCTACACCAAAGCGTTTGTGGTAGCTGCGTATGATGCGCGTGGTTTGTATCTCTTTTAGCCAGTGGACTGCCGACTGCAGCCTTGCTTCTCTCTTCATACCCTTGGCTCTGGGTGTATTTGACTTCGATTTTCTCTGCCGCTTCGACAAGATTGACTCTCTTCCAATAAGATATTTTTGTCCTAGATTGACTCTGAGTGAAGCCATAAATCTATTATTTGTTCCGTCTACTCATTTGTCAATCGGATCACATACATTGTATAATGATAATGACAATGAAACAGCTTAATGACAATTTGGTAAGGGAGTGTAGGTAATGAATGAAGCGAAAGTCAAAATTAGCAAAGAAGGCCGGATCTTGATCCCCCTCGACATACGCAAATCGCTTCAGCTTCAAGAGGGAGATGAACTCATCCTTCGGATTGAGGATGGAGAGTTAAGACTGCTGACATTGGATCAAGCCGTCCATCAAGCTCAACAGTTGTACCGAACCTACGCAGGTAATCGATCGCTTAAGGACGAGTTGATCGCGGAACGGAGAGAGTCAGCCAAGTATGAATCCTGATATTATCCCACCTGAGTTGATCGGGCAGACTATGATTTTGGATGCCTCGGCTGTGCTTGCCCTGTTAGCTGGTGAACCAGGCTCTGAACTCGTCGCGACAATTTTGAAGAATCGGTGTTTGATGAGCAGCGTCAACGCTGCCGAGGTTGCCGCCAAGCTTAGCGAAGCCGATGTTCCTGAGAATGAAATCGCCCATCTATTCGAACGTTTGCTGATTGAGGTCATCCCGTTCGAACGTGTGGATGCTCTTCGAGCTGGTCGGATGCGACCGGAAACCCGCTCCTACGGGTTGTCCCTAGGTGACCGAGCCTGCTTGGCCACGGCGGAACGGTTATCGCTTCCTGTACTAACGGCCGACTCGGCATGGGCTTCCTGCTCCACTTCTGTAGTCGTCCATCTTGTTCGTTAGCTCGTTCTGGGGTCAGGATGTAAGGTCAATATTATTGATCCAGGTTTCACGTTTTAAGAAACAATCTTCTGCTATAAAATGGTAAAAAGAGGATGGTGATGAACATGTCATTATCAAAACATACTTTAGAACAGAGCTTTAAGGAAAAGTCCGTTGTTCTCATAGAAGACCACTTCGGATATCATGATCAATTAACACGTAAAGATGAAGCAGAAGGATTAACCACGGAGCAAAAAAAGATGCTAACTTCTGTAATTTTCAATGATCCGGATGTCATTAAGCAGCTTTCTCAAGCAGAACTAGACCGGCAAAATGATATTTCAACCTACAGCGATGATGAGGAAGAGTTTGCTCGTTTATTAACTGAGGTCACGAGGGGAATTGATCCTGACGAAGAATAAATGCCAAGAAATCATGCAAACCGCAGCTGATTTCTTGGCATTCTATTTCTCAGCGAAATTCCAACAATTGATTATATCGCATCACATATCTACAACCCTTCGGAATATATTAGTAGCAACCCTTTTTCCCGCCCGGAGGTGTGTGCAAGCATGACGCAAGACGAAATCAGACAACTGGAACGTTCCATTGACGAGATTACCGAGATTGCGCAAGGCTTCGGGCTTGACTTCTACCCCATGCGATATGAGATATGTCCGGCTGACATTATCTACACGTTCGGAGCTTACGGCATGCCGACCCGCTTCTCACACTGGAGCTTCGGCAAGTCTTTCCACAGGATGAAGACGCAATACGACCTGGGTTTGAGCAAAATTTACGAGCTTGTCATCAACTCCGATCCTTGCTACGCGTTTCTGCTCGATGGCAATTCGCTCATTCAGAATAAGCTGATCGTCGCTCACGTACTCGCCCACTGTGACTTCTTCAAGAACAACGCCCGCTTCTCGCGCACGAACCGTAATATGGTAGAGAGCATGTCGGCAACAGCCGAACGCGTGCGTCAGTATGAGCTGGAGTACGGAACTGAGGCGATCGAGACTTTCCTCGACTCTGTATTAGCCATTCAAGAGCATGTGGATCCCGGCCTGATTAAGACTAGCTCCCGAACGTATGGAATGGGCCGTGACTCGAAAGGCCGATACGCATCAGGAGGCTCCGAGCGGCGGACGACCTCGAACGATCACAAGCCGAGCGGAACATACAACAACAGCTCACCATCGCCCAAGACAGGCTACGAGGACATGTGGGGACTGGATGAAGAGCAACAGCAGGCGGAGAAGCAACAAGAGAAGGCGAAGGAGGCCGCTTTACGCCGCTTCCCCCAGCAGCCTGAGAAGGACCTCTTGTATTTCTTGGAACAGCACTCCACGGTACTCGAAGAATGGCAGCGGGACATACTGACGATGATGCGCGATGAGATGCTCTACTTCTGGCCTCAGATGGAGACGAAGATCATGAACGAAGGGTGGGCTTCCTATTGGCATCAACGAATCGTACGGGAGCTCGACTTGACTCCTGAGGATACGATCGAGTACGCCAAGCTGAATTCGGGGGTCGTCCAACCGTCCCGCAACAGCCTGAACCCCTATTATCTAGGCCTGAAAATATTCGAAGATATTGAGAAACGCTGGGACCGTGAGAAGATGTTCGAGGTCCGCGAGTTCGACTCCGACACTTCGTTCGTCCGGAATTATTTAACGAAACAACTGGTGGAGGATCTAGACTTATACGTGTTCGAGAAAAAAGGCCCAGAGTGGAAAATTACCGACAAATCCTGGGAGCATATCCGCGACCAGCTCGTATATTCGCGCGTGAACGGCGGATTCCCGGTCCTGCATGTGATGGACGGCAACCACGCTAACATCGGAGAAATGTACCTGAAGCACGCCTTCGAGGGTGTGGAGATGGATTTGAAGTACTTGGAGAAGACGCTGCCTTACGTTCATAAGCTGTGGGGAAAGACGATTCACTTGGAAACAGTCGTCGAAGACAAGAACGTGCTGTTCACATATGACGGCAAAAAACATGCCCGCAAGTTTCTGTAAGCCGACAAGGGCCTTCCTTCAATGAAGGCCCTTCAATATGCAACTCTTCGACATTTCCAACGTATAATACGCTGAAAGACGACCAATCAGGAGGCGAACAAGATGTCCCAGAGCCAAGCTCAACGGCAGCGTAAGAAACAAGAGCGTGAAGGTAAACCGAATCCGGAGATGTACCGAAGAGATTGGAACGGCATTCATCCGGTTACCAAGACAACCCCAAGTTTAACGGGTTCAAGGGAGAAACAAGTGAATAAGCATCGAAAAAGTCGGAGTTATGTTCCCCATGAACATTACTCCGACTTTTATTATGGCAGATTTGCTGCTAATGCACTTGCGTAACCACAACCCTCACATCATATCGGGCCAGTTGGATGAATATTTCAGTCCCATAGAGCCATTAAGTTAATGAGTGAGAGCCACTTCGTTAATAAAATAGAGCCACGATGTTAATGTACAGAGCCAGTATGGGACTAAACGGGCTGGATAGTTCCAACTGGTTACCATCTGGTGACGGAAGGTTATGGAGAACCTTGAATAAAAAGTATTCCCCAAACTAACGCCGTTACTTGTGGTAGACTTCAGCTCAAAGTAAAACCTGCCGCGGGGAACCGTATCACAGTGAAAAGCTAGGACATTGCACTAACGGAGCACGGAAGTTCAATAATCAACTAAGACGAGGTTGCCGGCATGGATCGGCAGCTTCGCTGTGCTAACTAGTAGTTTTGTGCAAAAATAATGATAAACATATTGGAAATAAAGCGAACAGTGAAAAAGGATGGGTGATGGCAATGAGGATGGCGTTTGTGTTATTCGATGGTGTGACAAGTATGGACTTTGTTGGTTTTTATGAAGCAATAACCTGGTTAGCGATCCTGAATGCGAAAGAGAATGTATCGTGGACTTTTTGCGCTGACAAAGCCGAAGTAACAGATGACCGGGGGTTAAAAATGAAGATCGACGAGGTACTCCCGAATTTGGGTAAATTTGATCTGGTTTTTATCCCGGGGGGCATGCCGACAAGGAAGCTTCGCTTCGATGAGGCCTTCATGGGATGGATTCGGACTGCGGAGGAAGTTCCATATAAGGTATCCGTTTGCACAGGAGCCTTGCTTCTGGGGGCGGCTGGATTCCTTGAGGGAAAAAAAGCGACAACTAACTCGTCGGCTTACGACTTACTGGCTCCTTACTGTGCGGAAGTCGTAAAAGCCCGCGTAGTACGGGATGACAATATCGTAACCGGAGGCGGCGTAACAGCATCCATTGATCTGGGTCTGTATATTGTGGAATGGCTGACGAATACGGACATAGCCTTAGAGGTACAGAAAAAGTTAGAGTATCCTTACTACCAAGTCGGCAGCTTGAGTGATGTATATATGGGGACTTTGTGATGGAGATAGTAGAGGTTCGTTCGCTAATCTAAACGGGAACGTTAGTTTAACGAACAGGCTGCAATTGGTACATTTATCACTCATAAAAAGAACTCTCCAGGCGCGGAGGGTTCTTACATTTTTATCCATGTGTTTACGGGTGGTGTCAGCTACGCTGGTATTACCCCATGTTATTGCGTTAACGGATACGATAGTTGAAAATTGTAAAAGGGAGAGCCCTCATATTCTGATGGCCCTCCTTATTAACTTGCTGGCTCTATTTCGTTAACATCATGGCTCTCACTAATTAACCAAGTGGCTCTGCCGCACCGAAATATTCAGTCGGATCAGTCCGCTCACTTCCCGCGGCTCAGCCGAATGATTCAGAATGAACAAGATGCGCTCGCTGAGATTGGGCCCGCTTGCACGCGCAGCAACCTCAATGTCCGGCGGCAGCTCGGCCAGCAACGGTTCGATGCCTGCCTTCTTGCTGGTATCATCCAGCAGCCGGAATACACCCGGACGGTCAGGCTGTGTTCGGGAAACGCATTACGAACGCCGCTCCGCCTGACAACAGGTTATGCGCAGAGATCCGACCACCCGACCGTTCGACGATCGCGCGGGAGATGGCCAAGCCGAGCCCCGTCTCGCCGCCCTTTCCTTTGACGAAGCGGTGGAACAGCTGGGGCAGCAACGATTCGGGAATCCCTTCCCCATCGTCAGCAATCTCGATGCCGATACTACGTTCATCAATCGTAACATGAATATGGACGGTTTCCTTGCCATAACGCGCAGCGTTGCCCGCTACGTTTAGCATAGCCTGCAGCAGCTTTTCGCGATCGGCCTTTATGACCAAACGGTCCTCCTGCCCGGAAGGAATGCTCGTTTGAATGCGAAGCCCTTTCTGGACATACAACGGACTGATTCGTTTAACGGTCTCGTTGATCAAGTCAACCACCTGCACGAACTCCGGTTTATAAATATCTTCCTCGCTCTCTAGCTTAGCTAGTAGAATCATCTCGGTTACTATGTTCTTCAACCGATCGCATTCGCTCACGATGACGTCCAAGCCATTATTTGCGCTCTCCCCTGTGAAGATACCGTCCCGGATTCCCTCTGCGTAGCCCTGAATGGCCATCAATGGCGTTTTCAGCTCGTGCGAAGCGTTCTGGAAAAACTGCTTTTGCGTGATATGGTAAGTGTTCAGCTCATTGGCCATTCGATACACGCCCTGCGCCACTTCCCCGAGCTCTCCGCTCGTCTTGACCAGCCGAACCTCAGAAAACCGAAGATTCCCTACCTTCTCCAACTCATTCCTAAGCTTTGCTAAGGGCGTTGCGAACCATTTGGCAATCCACATACTGAGTACATACGCCACGGCACCACCAATGGATAAAATAATCATCATCCGCTTAAACAATGCCAACTGCATCGATTTGATTTTACTGAAGGGCGTAGCCATAATAAGCGTCGCCGCTTCCGTAGCTGACACGTTGGCGGATAGCGGAAAGGAAACCGTCTCCACGATATATTTATCGTCTTTCCCTTGCCACAACACGTTGCGTAAGTCCGCGTTCTGCTTCCATAGATCGACCCACTCCAGCGTCTTGGCGGGAGACAGCGTGCTGTATAGCACTTGATCGTTCGGCTCGATCCAGACAGCATCCGTTTTGCCGCCTACCGGGAAGGCACCCTGAAGCTTCTCCGGCTCCACCGACACGTTCACGGCCGGTGTCATGGGCAACGCTGCTGTAAGCGGCATCATCGCGACGGCCTGATCTTTCATCTCT
This sequence comes from Paenibacillus sp. P4_E11, assembly GCF_056401635.1. Classification (NCBI taxonomy): domain Bacteria; kingdom Bacillati; phylum Bacillota; class Bacilli; order Caryophanales; family Paenibacillaceae; genus Paenibacillus; species Paenibacillus sp. P4_E11. The sequence continues at coordinate 14,140 of NZ_JBFUIX010000009.1, forward strand.
TTGCGCTGCCCTTCTACCAATGTGTCCAGCATCAAGGGATAAATGACGACAGCTGCGACCACCAGGATGCAGACTAATAAGAGGGCAAATGATAGCTGAAGCCGGTACATCAATTTCATGCCTGTTCGCCTCCTTCTTCCACGCGTAACCGATAGCCGAACCCCCATACGGTTTCGATCGGAAGATCGCTCAGCTTCCTGCGCAGCCTCTTGACCAAGTCGTCAATCGCCCGGTCGCTGCCGAAATAATCGTCTCCCCACACCAGACTCAGTAGCTCGTCTCGCGAGAAAGCCCGGTTCGGCTGTTCCGCCATCGCCTGGAGCAGAGAAAACTCCTTCAGCGTCATCTCCATCTCTTCACCGCGCCAGAATAGGCGCCGCTCATCCACAACAAGCCGGAGATGGCCGATCTCGACAGCCGACTTGCGCGGTGAAGATGAACCCTCATCGCTAGTGAACCGAGCGGCCCTGAACCGGTGAAACAGCCGTTTCACACGCGCAACCAACTCCCGGGGGCTGAACGGCTTCGTCATGTAGTCGTCGCTGCCGAGCTCCAAACCTAATATTTTATCCACCTCTTCATCCCTCGCGGAAATCATGATGATCGGCACCTCTGCTTCCTTGCGGATCTGACGGCATAGATCGTAACCGCTCATTCCGGGAAGCATGATGTCGAGAATCCACATATCCGGTGGTTCGTTGTGCCATAGCTCCCAAGCCGCCTCAGCCGAGCTCAGTCCGACGGTTCGATACCCTTCCTTTTGCAAGTAAGCCTCTACGATCTCGCGAATATGATCATCGTCGTCTACAACGGCGATTTGGTAATCTCTCATGCTCCTTACCTCCCCATCCACACACTCATGAATCAACCCATTCTAGCAAAAAAAGGTTCACCCATGGGCGATTCCACACTTTTTACACACTTCTTCCTAAGTTTTGCCTAAGCTTATATGTACACTGGAGCATGCAAGATGAACGCTACTAGCAGCTTGCAGCGCGATAATCATCGTCTGACATCGGAGGGTTGTTAACCATGAAGCTTGAACGATTGACGCGGCGCGAGCGGTGGGCGGCTCTCTGTTTTCTAGCTCCAAGCTTGGTCGGCTTCGCCATCTTCTATATCATTCCATTCGGCCGAAGCATCCTATACTCGTTCCAGGATGGGCTCGGCGGTCATGGGTTGACCTTCGCCAACTATGCGGCGCTATTCCACAGCTCTTCCTTCCACAAGGCTGCAGCCAATACGTTCCGGTTCACCGCCATAGGCGTACCGCTACTCGTCGTCTTGTCGCTTGTCTTGGCGATGTTTCTGAACCAGCGGGTATGGTTCCGCAACTGGCTGCGAACCGCCTACGTGCTGCCCCTAGTCGTTCCGGTAGCCTCGATCGTCCTCGTCTGGCAAATCCTGTTCGACTGGAACGGCGCACTCAACGCCATGCTTGGCTATTACAGCATTGACCGCATTGACTGGATGAAATCGGATTGGGCCGGTTTCGTCATCATCCTGATTTATATCTGGAAGAACATCGGGTACAACGTTGTGCTGTTTCTCGCTGGACTGCAGAACATCCCAGAGCAATATTACGAAATCGCGGATTTGGAAGGGGCAAGCCCCTCACGCAAGCTGTTCGGCATTACGCTGACCTACTTGACGCCTACGACGTTCCTGGTCGTACTGATGTCCGTCTTGAACTCGTTCAAAGTATTTCGCGAAACGTATTTGGTCGCCGGCGATTACCCGCATGACAGCATCTACACCCTGCAGCACTACATGAACAACATGTTCTTATCGCTCGATATTCAGAAGCTCTCTGCCGCGTCGACGATTATGGCGGTCTGTATACTCGTGCTCGTAGCCGTACTGTTCCGGGCCGAGCGGGTGTTCCGCAATTTTATGGAATAGTCGATGCTTTAAGAAGTACCTTTCTCGCGAAAAGGTTGTAGGAGGGATTCTATTGAACAAATATTCGGTCTTTCCTGCTCTGCGCACGCTTCTTCTGCTAGCAGTGGCCAGCGCAGTGTTGGTGCCTGTCGTGCTGACGGTCGTTAATTCCTTCATGTCCGCTCGGGAAATTACGTCGAACTACGGCATGCTGGGCAGCAGCAGCACAACCGATCTGGTTAACCTGAAATGGATTCCCGACTGGGTTTCCTTCAGCCAGTATTACAAAGTGCTGATCGCTACGCCGCAGTATCTGCACATGTTTTGGAACTCAGTCTATATGGTAGTCCCTATTATCGCGGGGCAGGCCGTCATTGCTTCGCTGGCCGCTTTCGCTTTTGCCAAACTGCGATTTCCCGGCAGAGAGCCGCTATTCCTCGTGTATCTGATCACGATGCTGATGCCGTTCCAGGTAACGCTGGTGCCGAACTATATAATGGCGGACTGGCTTGGGCTGTTGGATAGCCCGAGTGCGATTATATTGCCCGGCATCTTCGCGGCATTCGGCGTGTTTCTGCTGCGGCAATTCATGCTCCACATCCCTTCTGCATACATGGAGGCGGCTGTTATGGACGGCGCTGGTTACCTTCGCTCCTTCGTCTCGATCGTTCTGCCGATGGTCAAGCCGGGGATCGCCGCGCTAGTCGTTCTGCTGTTCGCTGATTACTGGAACATGGTCGAGCAGCCGCTTATTTTTTTGCAAAATGCGGAGCTACAGCCGTTATCCGTGTTCTTATCGCGCATCCAGAAAGAAGCATTCGACGTCTCATTCGCCGCTTCCGTTCTATACATGACGCCGATGCTGCTGCTTTTTTTATGTACGGAGCGGTATTTCATTGAGGGTATTCAGCTCTCGGGTATCAAGGGCTAGCCGGATACCGCAATAATCGGAGCGGGGCAAAGAAAGGAAATGGACCATGACGTTAGGCAAACAACGAGTTGCAAGCACGTTCTTTATTGTATTCTTTGTCATCTTGGCCGTACTTACGTTGTTCAGCAACACATTCCAGACCGCCATGCTGCCGAAAGCCGTTACGGAGAAGCCCGTGAAGAAAGCATGGGAGCATTCGGTGACAGGCAGCGGCGTGTTAATCCCGAAGCATACAAAGGTTCTGCTTAGCGATAATGGCTGGCGTGTTTCCAACATTCATGTCGCCCAACACGATCCTGTCAAGAAAGGGCAGCCGCTCGTTACATTCGATGCCCAGGAGGCGGAGGAGCAGTTGCTCGACGAGGAGATCCGTTGGAAGAAGCAGCGGTTGAACCGAGATATGCTGGAGGAGCAATATATCGAAGCTCAGCGAAGCGGTAACGAGGAAGCGATTCGCAAGGTGAGACGCGACATTGAGATCGAGACACTTGATGCGGATATCGCTCAGCGCAAACTGAACGGCTTGCGTAAATCATTGCATGAAAAGCGCACGCTAACGGCTCCTATTGACGGGATCGTGGAGGAGCTCGAAGCTCAAGAAGGAATGTCCGTTCCTCGAGGGCAGCCCCTCCTAACGCTCGTGGATAACCGCGAGGGGTACGAATTTTCATTCAAGGCCTCAGCCGACTCGACAGTGCTCCTGCGGCAAGGGGACACCGTTACGGTTAGCTTGGACGGCTCCGCATCCAGACGCCTCGAAGGAACGATAGCTAAGATTAAAGACGGTCCTCCGGAAAACACCGGCGGAAATGAAATGGGCAAGCCTAGTGGCGATTCGGACGGTTCCTCAGGCACCTCCAAACCGCACAAAACGATCGTTATCGCAGTTTCCGGCGAGGGCATTCGAGGAGGTGAGCAGGCAAACGTGCGAATCGACAAGAAGTCCAGGGAACAAGGCTTGGTCATTCGCAAAGAGTTGATCAAGAAAGACGGAACCGGAAGCTACGTATTCGTCGTTCGCGAGAAAAAAAGTCCTCTGGGCAATGCGTACTTTGCACAGAAAGCCTATGTTACTACGGGGGAATCGTCGGACGACGAGATCGTCGTTCTGTCCGGGCTCACCGCCAAAGACGACATTGTTGTACAATCGAGCGAACCACTGCAGGACGGCAATCAGGTTCGACTAAACGGATAAGGGTGATCCATGATGAAGAAGAAATGGTTATTGTTATTGACGCTGAGCATATTCACATTCCTAACCGCGTGCTCGGACAGCGACAAGGTTCCCTCCACTGTCAATACGCAAAATCAATCGTCCGAAGGCTCCAAGACGGTCGTGATTTCCGTCATGAGATCGGATCGTTTACTTGAGACCGCTGTCCGGAAATTCGAAGAGCTGCACCCGAACATTCATATCGAAATCCGAGAGCATATGGCGACGCCGAAAACCGAAGGCGGAATGAGTGCTGCTATCTCCATGGCGGATATGGAGAAATATGTGCAAACGGTGACGACACAAGTCATTTCCGGGAAGGGCTCGGATTTGATCGCCATGCAGAATCTGCCCCAGGACAAATTCGTCGACAAGAAATTACTCGTCAACCTGTACGATCTAATGGCCAAGGAGACTTCGTTCGATAAAGCGAAGTTTTACTCGAACATTCTCAAATCATCACAGAATGGAGACGGTCTATATGCAATGCCCTTCTCCTTTACCCTGGATACGATAACTGGCAAAACCGATATGCTGAAGAAAGCGAATATTACGATTGACGATAAGACTTGGACTTGGGACCAGTTCAGGGAGATTTCCAAGAAGCTGAAGGATCAGCTGGGCCCGGATCGATATGCTTTCGTCAACATGTTTCCGATTCAATTGTTGGCGGATTATATCGAGGACAATTACGGAACGCTTGTACAAGGCGGTAAGCCAAATTTCGATTCCGACCTGTTCCGGTCAATGATGAAGCAGATCAAATCGATGTATGACGAAGACGTGCTGCAAGCCGAGTTTACGTACGATTACAGCAAAGGCTTGTTTGCGAAAAGTGGCTTCTACGATCCGGAGAGTGCTTTGGTGAACGCGCTTGTGCCGAACACGCATTTTTTTGCCAGTCCTTCGGTAACTGGAACGTCCAGAGGCGGTTCATTCAAAACATCCTTTACGCTTGGCCTAAACAGCAAATCAAAGGTGCAGAAGGAAGCCTGGGAGTTTCTAAAATTTCTGCTTTCCGACGAAATGCAAGCCTCTCCCGAATTGAAAGGATTTCCGCTTAATAAAAGTATAACCGACAACAAACTTAAGGAAGCCGGGCAAAAAATCGTGAACGGCACACTGCCCGTTCCGAAGGGAAAACCGAGCGCTAGTGAGGTAGAGGAGCGTATACAATCGCTGCAGAAGATTCTGGAAGGGACTGGAACGAAACTCGACAGTGACATGAAGGTACTTACGATCGTCATGGCGGAATTCGAATCATACATGAGCGGACAAAAATCGGCGGAAGAGGTCAGCAAGCTGATTCAGAATCGGGCCAATACGTATTTGAACGAATAGCGCAAACCTGCAATATGGAATTGAAAAACCTGACCGAGTGTTTCATCGGTCAGGTTTTGGCGTTCGAGTTATACAACTTTACCCTATAGGTTGTTCAACCGGACCGCCGCTTCATCGGCGGCAATCGTCAAGGCACTGGCGGCCAGCACATCACTGTGAGTCAGCCCTTCAGACGAACCAGCTTCACCCGCTACCCGCCGGAGAAAGTCCGCCGTCAACGTCATCGGCGGCTGTGCCAACTCCATCCGAGTGAGCGGTATGGTGTCGCTCACTTGCAAGTACAGTTCATCGGCATCCGACACAGCCGGATCGCCACACAGTCGCAGCTCGGCGAAGCCGACCGTGCCGTTGACGAAGAGGCGGCAGTCGCCCCACGTCCAGCTCTTGTCCGGATTGTGCCAATCGGCATACAGCTGTCCGATTACACCGCCGTCCATGACGACCTGCGCGGACGCGGTATCCCAGAACTCCGGATACTCCGGCAGTTCGTTCTTCGTCATGACTGCCTGTACGGACACCGCCTCTTGGCCGGACAACCAGCGGAGCAGATCAAAGTCGTGCACGAACAGATCGACGATGATACCGCCGTTCTGATTCTTCGAGAAGTGCCACTCGGCACGCGAGGACGGATTAAGCCGATGCGGCTTGCGCATCGTAATGCTGACGATACGTCCAAGCTCTCCAGCTTCAATCGCTCGCTTCAACGTATAGATGGCTGGACGATAGCGCTCGGTCAGCAGCATCCCCACTTGGATGCGCCCGCGCTGCATGACCGATTCGAGCCGATGCAGCTTGTCCCGATCTGTCACAGCAGGCTTGTCCACCATGATGTGCTTATCATGCTGTTCGCACCATTCGATCAAGGCGATCTTCTCGCTATTGATGGCCGATGAGCCGATAATAGACACCGCCGGGTCGAGGAACACATCACGTGAATCCACGAGCGGTATACCGTACTTCTGGGAAATCCGTTCCGCCATTGTGGTGTCATCACGTTCATAGATCCCCACACATGTATGCCCTAGTGCGACCATTTCATCGATAAATGCAGTAATATGAGCATGCCGGCATCCAATAATTCCGTATTGTATAGACATCGATTCCTCACTCCTCTTCCGTGATCTGGTTTCTGAGTTACACCTGTCACCGTAATCATAACTTGGGATACCTGCAATTAGCAATCTGACATTGAAACTGCATATATATCTGCACAAGGACCTTACATTATTACTTTCTGAATCGACATGGTAATGGATGGTCGGGTTGGAGTAAGGTACGTTCAAAATCAGGTTGTTACCTTTCCGGTCATATGATATGACTATTTGCTGGTTCCTGAATAGGCCCAACATCCTGCATCATGATGCTGAACTGCCCAGGACGGTACCTAACCGATTGAACTCAGGCAGCCGGAGCAAGGAGCCATGTTTCTGGATTCAGGCAAGCAGGGCAAGGCAGGGCGAGGCGGTCTCTGTGCAGTCCAAGGCGGCATTGAGTTTTTTTGGGGATTGCATCCCTTCTTAGTCTTCGGTTATGTTTATAAAGCCCCGCGATAAGAAGGAATGTGATTGCGGAGCAAGCAGATTAGACAAAGGGGAACCATTGTACCATGTTGACCAAAAAAATATTTATACCTTTATTACTCGTTATTTCATTTGGATTGGTTTATGCGATTAGCCGCGTGGAGGATTGGGGAATTCTTTGTATAGTCGTTCTGGCGATGGCGTTATACGGCACGAGGAAAGATGCTAAACCGATGTCCTGGGGACAGTTCATGCCGCTCGGACTAGTCGTCTTGTTCTTGTTCTACCTCATCTATATGTACGCCAATCCGATGTGGCATCGGGTAGTCGGTTATCAGACGGAGAATGTGCATCACATCTTCAAGTGGAACGATTGGTTCAACTCGATTCCGCTCAACGACGCCAGTTTCATGCGCATCTGGCAGCCGGACTGGCTGACGAAATATTTCCAGTGGGTGTACCAATACGGATTTGCATTATCCTATTGGATTTGCGTGATCCGCGCCTTCTTCACCAAGGATGTGCAGAAGTTCGGGCGTTATGCGCTTGCAGGCTACTTGCTTCAAGTACCGCTCATCTTGATCTTTTACAACACCGTCTTACTCCAGGAAGTATGGTTCGTGCAGGGAACGCCGGATTTGCTGGAACGTGATTTGACCCCGGAGCAGCAGTACTCCACGGCATTGAACTGCTTTCCAAGTATGCATACTTCTATTGCCTTTGCCGCCATCCTGCTCGCCATGCGAGAGAAGAGTCGTTGGTACCGTTGGGTAATCGGCATCTACGGCGTGTCCATCATGCTATCTACGCTTTATCTCAAGATCCACTGGGTAATCGATATGTTCGCCGGCATGCTGTTCGCTTACGGTTGTGTGAAGCTGGCAGATTGGCTCGTCGGTTCGCGCATGTTCGTCGCGTTCACCAGATCGTTCGAGTCGCTCGGAGCCAAGTTGTACAGCCGGATCGTCAAGGATCAGCCGACTGCGACTACGACTGCGATTAAGGAATCCGGGGAGAACCAACCGCCTGCATTTTGACCCCATGAACCCGAAGCTGGCAGTAGGATCATTTGATTTGCGTGCACGAAACAGGTATGATGATCTCAAAAAAGAGGAGTCAACAGTATCCCCATGAATCGAAGTAATTTGCCCATTATAAGTATTGTTGTACCTTGCTACAACGAAGAGGAAGTGCTTCCAGAAACGGTCATCCGGTTAACGGCCGTACTCGAACGACTCATTGCCGAACGATTGGCTGCCCCGACCAGCTTCGTGCTGTTCGTCGACGATGGAAGCAAAGACCGAACCTGGGAGCTGATCGAGAGCTACCACCGTTCGCATCCACATATTTCGGGACTGAAGCTGGCACGTAACGCCGGACATCAAAGCGCCTTGCTCGCCGGCTTGAAATCAGTAACCGACCGTTCCGACTGCGCTATCTCAATCGACGCGGATCTGCAGGACGACCCACAAGTAATCCGCGAGTTCCTCATCAAGTTCCACGAAGGCTACGAAGTCGTATACGGCGTTCGCGACAGCCGCGAGACCGATACGTGGTTCAAGCGCTTCACCGCGCAAGCGTTTTATAAGATGATGAAAGCTATGGGCGTCAACATCACATACAACCACGCTGATTACCGGCTGATGAGCCGACGGGCGCTGGAACAGCTGCACCGATTCAAGGAAGTTAACGTCTTCCTGCGCGGAATCGTACCGATGGTCGGCTTCAAATCGACGAATGTGTACTATGACCGACATGAACGGTTCGCGGGCGAATCCAAATATCCGTTGAAAAAAATGTTGGCCTTCGCCTGGGACGGCATCACCTCATTAAGCGTGACTCCAATCCGACTCGTGACCACAGCCGGCTTCCTGATGTTCCTGGTCAGCATCATTGTAGGCTTATACGCGCTTATTCAGAAATTGATAGGCAATACGATTCCCGGTTGGACATCGTTGATGGTGTCCTTGTGGTTCATTGGCGGTATTCAAGTGATCAGCCTTGGCTTAATCGGCGAATATATCGGTAAGATCTACAAAGAAGTCAAGCACCGTCCCCTGTTTATCGTGGAGAAAGAACTAGTTCCGCTTGTATCTGCACCCGAATCTACTTCTGCCTCTGCTTCTACCTCCGCACCTGCAAACGTGGAGCATGAAGTAACGACTCGAGGGTAGTCGGATGAGCATAAGATCCACGCTGGAGCGGTTCTGGAATCATTCTTTCTTTCGATTTTTACTCGTCGGGGTCATGAATACGATCGTCGGGTTATCGGCGACATATCTCCTTCTGAATGCATTGGGTCTCCATTACTGGGTATCCACTTTCCTCGGGAACTGTATCGGAGCGGTCGTCAGCTATTTCCTGAATAAGCGGTTCACCTTCCAGTCCCAAGCCAGCTTCGGCAGCAGCATCTGGAAGTTCACGGCCGTCATTCTGGCGTGCTACGCCTTGTCTTATTGGGCTGGATTAGTCATTAGCAGTCAGCTAATTAACCTGGTGAACGCCGATCAGGCCGCGTGGGCGGACAATTTGGCTGTGCTTATCGGAGCCGGGTTGTATACCATCAGCAATTACTTTGGACAGCGATTTTTCGCATTCCGCACCCCGAGCGCACAACAGCGCGATGAAAGGAAATCTTCATGATTATGATCCGTAAGCTGCTTCGCAGCGTTGAATGGTGGACCTTGGTGGCGGTAGCCGCAGTCGTCGTCTATGTAACGGTCATACACCCAATCGTAGGGATTGCCGACAACGGAGACTTCCTGAGAGTATTCAGCACCGTTGGGATGGACTATGCGTCTAACGACCTCAGCTACGAAGACAAGTATTTTCACTATTTTATCAAAGACTGGGCGTTCGCCGACCCGTTCCGAGGAGCTTACATCACGACTCAGACGTTCGTTGTCTACATCGCCACCTTGTTGAACCGATTGCTGTATAGCAATCAACATTTCGATATGCGATTCATGGTATTGGTGTATACCGTACTCTTAATGATTGCATTCTATTACCTGATCCGGTATAACAAAGCAAAGTCGCTCTCATTCGCGGTCATCATGGCCGTCTTGCTCGTATTCGTATTCGCCGATGGCGCTTATATCGCCTACTTCAATTCCTTATTCGGCGAACCCGTATCACTCGTCTTCTTACTGTTGACTGTAGCGCTAGGGATTGCTCTAACCAAGCAAGAACACCCTTCCAAGACGTTGTTGGCGTTCTACTTCGTGGTCTGCTTCTTCTTCGTGTTTTCCAAAATCCAGAATGCTCCTGTCGGCATCCTAGCCGCCTTGATGGGTTTGCGATTTATGCGTTTCCGGCCGGACCGGGGATGGAGGAAGCTAGTCATTTGGTGTTCCGCGATATTAGCGCTCGGTTCTGTCGCCATGTACTTGCTAGCACCCAAGCAGTTCAAAGAAATTAATATATACCAGACCGTATTCTACGGCGTGTTGAAAGATTCCCCTACCCCCAAGGAAGACTTGGCGGAGCTTGGGTTGAACCCGGAATTGGCTGTTCTGGCCAACACGAACTTTTTCACACCGAATACGCCGATCCCGCAGAGGGACCCGCAGTTGTATGAGCAATTTTATAGCCAGATGAGCCATGGCAAAATTGTCGCTTTCTACTTGAAGCATCCTGGTAGACTGCTGGACAAGTTCGAAGTAGCCGCGCGTGATGGGATGACGATCCGGCCCTACTATCTCGGTACATACGAGCAGTCGGAGAATCAACCATCAGGGGCCGTCAACACCAAGATGAGCTATTGGAGCGAATTCAAGCATTCGAAGGTGCCGAACCGATTCTGGTTCGTCTTCGCCGTGTTTGCTGCCTACTTCGGGGTATTGATCTGGGAGTACATCCGGGCAACCACCTTGCGCCGCAAAGTGTTCGCCGAGTTATTCGCTCTCGTAGGCTGTATCGGCGCCATCTCCTTCCTCATTCCGATCATTGGAGACGGCGAAGCCGATCTGGCCAAGCACCTGTTCCTGTTCAACGTATGCTTCGATATGATGCTCGTCGCTATCGTATTATGGGTCGCAGCGAAGCTGACACGCACGCAATTCGAATAACGACATAACGAAAGAGGGATCCTTCACTTAGGGGGATCCCTTGTTCGTTGTGTCTTCGTCTAGGTAAAGTATGAAATGCTATACAGCAGCACGATTAAGACAATCACACAAGTGGCACCAATGGATAGCCATAAGAATAGCTTAGGCAGGAAATCATCCATCGGCTCTTTGGCTTCCTCATCCATGGAAACATCTCCTTCTTGCAATAATGAAAGCTCTTACACTTAATTTATCCAATTATTTGGAAAGCATACGAGTGCCGAGCACCATACTTGTTCCGCAAAATGTGCACAGCGGCGCGGATTTAAATGTATATTCCTCTCGCATCCAGCAAGTGCACAAGGGCTTCACACACTCCCACACAGATGTGGCATATAGTTTCTCCGTTGTCGAATCGGGCTTTTTTGGGAAATACCCGATGTAAGGTTTGTTGTTCGCCATGACGTTCTTCTCCAAGCTCCTTATGCCGTATTGGTTTCAGTCGGTTGCACAGTGATCTCCTGAATGATTACTTCGCTGTGTCCTGCTGGAATGGACAGCCTAACCGTATCCGATACGGAGGAGAGCAGCAATTGACTGCCAATTGGCGATGTGAAGGAGATCCATCCTTTATCAGGATCCGTCTGTTCTGGGAAGCAAATCGTGTACGTCTCATGGACCTGAAACTCCGTGTAATATACCTTAACTTGACTCCCAATCAACACGATCGTCTCAAACGCGTCATTCTGCCCGGAACCGACCTGGATCAATTGTTCGAGTCGTTCTATATATCGGTCAAGCAATTGCTCCATGGCTCGCCGCTCGTATGCTCTGGACAAGTATGGATAGTAATCATCCAACAGCTCCTGTCTTCTCTCATCCAGCTCCGTTAACTGTGCAATGAAATATTCCTTTGCCCCGTTTTTCCAATCAATGCTCATCATAACCCCTCGATTCTAGGATTGTTGTCCAATCATCTTGTATCCCCCGTAAGGACACACCCTACAGAGGAACGATAAGAGCGGAACACAGCATCACCTCCTTACCCGAATTTGCCCTGCAAAGCGAAACCATTAAATGTAAAATAGTCCAATATAGCACGAAAGGCACCTCGCTCGAATAACGAGCGAAATGCCTAGCTAGGTTAATAGTTGGGGTTGTTGCACCCTCATTATTTCACGCTTTCACACCAATGTCAAACATTATTGGAATCGTGTTCCATTTAATGGCGGTTCGTCTATTTCCTTGCAAAGAGCAAGCTATCCGGCAGCATTTTCATGCAGCAACACGCACCACCCATGACATTTGTCATATGCTTGTTCTGACGTTTATGACTTACCGTCCGCTCCGGGTTTTACTACAATAAGAGTAACATACAAGCCCTTTGACTTCCGGCTTTGTGTCCTGCGTCGCATCAGAGGAGGAACCCACCTATGACAAAAGCCAAAGAGCTCCAGTTGAAGAAGGAAATGGCCCCATATGAACATAACAGCCTCAAATCCAGTGTCAGACAGTTAATTAACACGCTTGCACCCTTGGTGCTGCTGTGGATCGCAGCTTATTACAGCTTGTCGATATCGTATTGGCTCACGCTGCCGATTGCCATCGTTACGGCTGGATTCGTCATTCGGACATTCATTCTATTCCACGACTGCTGCCACCAGTCCTTCTTCAAAGGTCGGTTAGCCAATGAAATCGTAGGCACCATTACAGGTGTACTTACACTCGTTCCTTACCATCAATGGAAAGCGACCCATTCCATTCATCATGCCACTAGCAGCAACCTGGACAAGCGCGGCGTTGGCGACATGTGGATTATGACGGTGGACGAATACATCGCAGCTTCAATATGGCGTCGCATCGCATACCGTATCTATCGCAATCCGGTAGTCATGTTCGGGATCGGCCCCCTCTATATATTTCTGATCGATTATCGCTTCAACCGGAAGGCCGCCAGAAGCCGGGAACGCATCAACACTTATGTGACGAATGTATCTCTAGTCGGGCTATACACGCTGTTGTGCTGGGCGATTGGCTGGCAGGCGTTTCTCATGGTTCAGGGGACGGTATTCTTCTTCTCCGGACTAGCCGGTATATGGCTGTTCTATGTTCAGCATCAGTTCGAGGATTCGTACTTCGAGAATGAAGACGAATGGAGCTATGTGAAAGCTGCTGTCGATGGAAGCTCCTACTACAAGCTGCCGAAGGTTCTCCAGTGGATTACGGGCAACATTGGCTTTCATCACGTCCATCACCTGAGCCCTAGAGTGCCGAATTATAACTTGGAAGCCGCTCATAACGCGACACCGCCACTTCAGAAGGCAACGACAATTGACATTCGTACCAGTCTGAAATCGCTCCACTTCCGGTTATGGGATGAGGAGAACAAGACGTTTGTCAGCTTCAGGGGGATCAAGCTAGCCCTGCTCGCCAAAAAGCAGAAGAGTCAGGTGAAGCCGACTATCCAACCAGCATTGAACCAGAAGTAGCCGTCTATAGAGTCAAATGTGGTACAATAATTGAATAAGTAACATCGCAGCAAGAGGAGGGAGCAGCCATCACAAAATGGTATCAGACGTTTCACAAAAATACGGGTCTTAGCCCGTATGTGTGGGTCGTCTTCTGTATCCTTCCTTTTTACTTTATATCCCAGTCTTCATCAACACCGCAAATCGTGATCGGGATTTTAATGATTCTGGTATTCTTTATCTGTTATTTACTATCCTTCATCTCCAGGGGCTGGCAGGTGTACTTCTGGACAAGTGCACAAATAGCCATTTCCCTGGTCATGACCGTCGTATACGGCTATGTGTATTTTTCCTTGTTTCTTGCTTTTTTTATTGGCAACATTCGCAGTCGAGCTGGTTTTATCACTTTATATACGATTCACTTGGTCAGCTCCATTGGGACGATCAATTATGGCTTCGTGACCAAAAACCCTTTACTCGTGACTCAATTCCCGTTCGTGTTGATCAGCCTGATCGCCGTCATCCTCCTTCCGGTCAGCACTTATAATCGGAACAAGCAGGAACAGCTGCAGGAGCAATTGGAGGATGCGAATAAGCGCATATCGGATTTAGTCAAGCTTGAGGAACGTCAACGGATTGCCCGCGATCTGCATGACACCCTAGGGCAAAAGCTTTCACTGATCGGGTTGAAGAGCGATTTGGCCGGGAAGCTAATGCGTCTGCACCCAGATAAAGCACAGGTTGAGCTTGATGACGTGCGGCGAACAGCAAGAAGTGCACTCAAAGAAGTTCGCGAGATGGTCACTACGATGCGTGGCACGCGGCTCGAGGACGAAATGTTCCGCATTCAGCAAATTTTGAAAGCCGCTCAGATTGAGTTCATCTTAGAGGGTGATCCTAAGCTGACTGAAATCTCCCTTCTGAACGAAAATGTGATAAGTATGTGCCTGAAGGAAGCTGTCACGAATGTGGTTAAGCACAGTAGTGCGACTATATGCTCGGTAAGCATCGATGCTACGCGTGCGGAGCTTGTCGTAACCGTAAGTGACAATGGTGTCGGGATGTTCAAGGATAGAGGGCATGCTAGAGGCAACGGGCTTCGTGGCATGAAAGAACGACTCGAGTTTGTGAATGGCAGCCTGGAAATCAGTTGTAACAGCGGTTCGACCCTAATGATGAAAGTGCCGAATATCGTCAAACAGCCTTTGGAGGAGGTCAATCCATGATTCGTATTGTGATTGCCGAAGATCAGCGGATGCTGCTCGGTGCTCTTGCTTCCCTACTCAATCTCGAAGAGGATATGCAGATAGTTGGCAAGGCTAGCAATGGTGAAGAAGCTGTGGCACTCGTTCAGCAGCATAAGCCGGATATATGTATGATGGATATTGAGATGCCGATCAAGAGTGGTCTAGAAGCAGCCGAGGAACTTAAGAACCAGGACTGCAAAATTATTATTTTGACGACGTTCGCACGATCGGGATATTTCGAAAAAGCTTTGAAGGCCGGTGTTCGAGGTTATTTGCTAAAGGACAGTCCGATCGAAGAGCTCGCCGACTCTATCCGCAACGTCATGAACGGCAGACGAATCTTCGCCCCAGAACTAGTGGATGAAGCCTATGGAGAAGAGAATCCGTTGACCGAACGCGAGAATGCAGTACTCAGCTTGATGGCCAATGGCAGGAATACGAAGGATATCGCCGGAGAACTGTACATTACAACAGGAACCGTGCGCAACTATATTTCCGTCATTCTGGACAAATTAAATGTAAGTAACCGGATCGAGGCCATTATGCATTTTAAGGAGAAGGGCTGGTTCAAGTAACCTGCTTGCCCCAATAAGAAAAACCCGGCCTACGGCCAGTGAGGTCCTTGGTCGTTGCGTTCAGTTTGGTGCGTGGTGAGGGTATGGGAGGAGATTCCGACCGTTGTTGAAATTTTGTTCCTATGATTGTATGTTTAGCCGTGTGAACAAGATTTCAAAGACGGACGCTCCGCTTCTCCACCCCCTCCCACACCCTCTTCGTTCTTCTTTTGTATTAGGCGTTACGTCTTCCAAGTGGCATCTTCTAATTCCGAAAAGCTGCAAAAGTGCTGGATTTTCGACCCCTCCCTGTCCAAAGCTAATGAATTCCTGCAAATGTGCAGTATTTTATCGACAAGATCTCGATTTCGCCCAAACTACAGCTAAAAAGCTTCTGTATAGTACCAACTTTCCGAATCTCGACTGAACCCCATATACTGCATCCTTCAAGGAAAGCAATTAACGGCACAGCCTCCGGACTCCCCCATAACTTCAAAACTTTTGCTTTCTAAGTAGTTATAAGAGGGCACCTTTAATAAAAAAACATCCCGCCCTTCATTGAAGAAGGTACGGGATGTTACTCGTTTATATTAGATCCGGATATCCAAGCTCTTACCAAGATGCGGCTGCACGCTCTGTTGAAGCATCTGAACTAGCTGTGCGCCTTGTGTTTCCGCCAAGCCCTTTGCTTGATCCAGTACGGCTACCCCTACCTGCACAGGTAGAACGCTTTGTTCAAACTGGCTGAATGCAGAGCTAAGTGAAGTTATGTCCATAGGAATCCTCCTTGCCGTTTAACCCGGCCCTGGGTGCTAGTAATAGAGCTAGTATACCATTATTTTCCGAGATTCGACACTGTAAATTTCACTTCACAAGGAGTCTGTCCGACGGTTTGAATTTCGTGAATATTTATTCATTGGATTATGGAGGGGTAAGGGAATGGTACGTAAAGTTTACGGCCGCCTTTGAAATCGAGTTGTAGGCACACCATGCACCGAGCGACTATTCCCCCGCCACACCGGCAAAAAACACTTCCATCGTCCGTTCCATCTGTACATCTAGCCGCTCATCCCCTTGCTCCATCGCCCAGAACAGCAGACAACCGAAGAAAGACTGAACCGCCATCCTCACAAGGAACTCAGGCGTATACTTAGCGCTAAACTCGCCTCGCTCCTGTGCTAGACGGAATACTGGAACCGCCGCATCATAGACTGTATCCAGGATCTCGTTCTGGTTCGCCAAGCTAAGCGGACTGGACAGTGTCCCTTGCAGCATCGCCTTCATGAGCGGCAGTCTAAGGTCCATTCGCCGCACGAGCTCAATGAGCATCTGCTTCATCATTGGTACATAGGGCCCCGGCTGCTCCAGCAGTTTCCGAATCTCATCAATCGCCCAGAACCCTTGTAAATCACACATGATTTCTTCTTTATATTGAAAATAATTAAAAAACGTCCCCTTGCCCACACCCGCCTTATCGGTGATCTGAGCCACTGTAGTCGATTCGTAGCCTTGTTCGGAAAAAAGCTGCATTGCCGCATCAACAATCCGTTTTCGGGTCTCCCGTTTCTTCTCTTCTCGATTCATTGTACCTCCGCTGATCTTAGCAAGATGAAACCGATATTTGGCCTTATTGTAACACAATTTTGTCGCTTGATAAATATTGACCACCAGTCATGTTTTGTAGTATAAGTGTAATAGACGAGAAAGATGAATCGGATAGGAGGCTGTCGTGTGTTAGAAAAATGGATTCGTATATTAGCCAAAGCCAGGTGGATCATCGTTCTGGTATGGCTCGCCCTGACCGTAGGCTTATTCGCCGCGGCCCAAGCCGGATGGCTGCCCAATCTCACTCAGATCATTCGGGAAACCGAAGCCAAGTTCATCCCGGCTGATGCGGAGTCGATGCAGGCGTCGGCCATCGCGAATCGCATCAACCCGAACAACAAGTCCCGCTCCAACGCGGTTATCGTGATGAATCGCGAAGGCGGGCTGACTGATTCGGACCGACAATGGTTACAAAGCACGGTCAAGCAGCTGAACGACAATCGGGACGCGCTGGAGATCGTGAATGTGACCTCCTTGTTCGACATCCCGGAATTCGCGCAAAAGTTCGAAAGCAAGGACAAATCCACCCTGCTCACCTTGATCGACTTCGCGAAGCCGGATAACTCCCCTTCCACTCAGGAGAATCTGGGTAAGATCCGCGAGACATTGAAGACGGGCATACCCACAGGCGCATCGGCTGAACTGACGGGCAGCGCCCCGATCACTACGGACTTTCAGAAATCGAGTGAAGATGGCCTGAAGAAGACAGAATTGCTCACGGTCGTGCTCGTGGTGGTGATTCTGCTGATCGTCTTCCGATCGCCAATCGCTCCACTCATTCCTTTGTTCACCATTGCGTTGTCGTACATGATCTCAAGAACATTTGTCGGAGTAGCCGCCGACATCGGCATGCCGGTATCCTCGTTCACGGAGTCGTTCCTGATCGCCGTGCTGTTCGGAGCCGGAACCGATTATTGTATCCTGCTCATTCAACGGTTCCGGGAAGAGCTTAGCCACGGTCACGACCGCGTAGAAGCTCTGATCATCACGATGCGTACGGTCGGGAAGACCGTCGTCTTCTCCGCGAGCACCGTACTAATCGCCTTCTTCCTGATCGGCTTCGCCAAGTTCGGGATGTACCAGTCCGCCGTTGGCGTGTCGATCGGGATGCTCATTACCTTGATTGCCGGCCTCACGTTAACGCCAGCGCTTATGATGATTCTCGGCCCTAAGATGTTCTGGCCGGTTCGCATCAAGCCGGGTCAAGGCCACGGCGAGTCGAAGATCTGGGGCAAGATGGCACGGTTGTCTGCCAAGCGTCCCATTACCGTTCTTCTCGTCACGGTTCTCGTGACGGTGCCGATCGTGTTCCTGTTCCACGGTCAGCGCTCGTTCGATGACATCGCCGAGATCAATCCGAACTCCGGTTCGGTCATCGGCTTCAATACGGTGAAGGAAAAGTTCGGAGCCGGTGAAGTGTTCCCCGTCACCGTCACTATTACCTCGAGCAAGTCGATGCGGACGCCGGAGGCACTGGCCGCCATCGAAGCGAGCAGCGCGATCGTCTCCAAGGCGACTCACGTCGCCGAGGTGCGCAGTGCTACGCGGCCGCTCGGCCAGCAGATCGGCGAGCTGACGGTGCCCGATCAGCTCGGCAAGACGACGAAGGCGATCGGGGATGTCGCCGGAGGCGTGACCCAGATCGCCGACGGCTTCGGCCAGGCGCGCGCCGAGCTCATACAAGGCGCGGCCCCGCTTGGTGAGCTGAGCGGCGGCCTGGCGCAGATGGCGCAGAGCTCACGCGACGCGCAGCAAGGGCTGCGCCAGGTCGGCGGAGGTCTGGCGGACATCCGCCAGGGACTCGCCGGCTCGCAGCAGGGCGCCGCGCAAGCGGAGCAAGCCGCCGCCTCGATGGGCGGCGACCTGGCTCAGCTCGTCGAGCAGCACCCCGAGCTGGCGCAAGACCCCGCCTACCAAGCGCTGCTTGCGAAGCAGCAGGGCTTGGCGGGGGCGCTGCCCCAGCTGAGCGGCGGGCTCGGCTCGCTCGCACAGGGCGCAGGCGCGTTGACGCCTGCGGTCACGCAGATCGGCGCCGGCCTGGGCCAATTGGCCGACGGCCAGACGCAAGCGGCGAGCGGCATCGGCCAGCTGCAAGCGGGCCTGGGCAAGCTCGACCAGGGGCTTGGCGACGGCGTCGCCGCACTAAGCCAAGCCGCCGACGGCTTGAAGCAAGTCGGCGACGCGCAGAAGCAGATTGCCGATCAAGCCGGCAAGCAGATCGCCGGGTGGCAGATTCCGGCAGACGTCATCGAGTCGGCCGACTTCAAGCGCTCGCTTGAGGTGTACATGTCGCCGGATGGCAAGACGACGAAGCTGGAGATCGTCCTGAGCAGTCACCCTTATTCCAAGGAAGCGATGGATGGAATGGACGATCTGCGCAATACGATCAAGCAAAGCTTCGCCGGTTCAGCCATCACCGATGCCGATGTGAAGCTCGCCGGCACTACGGCGCAATACCATGAATTGGATCGAATCTCGAACGACGATTTCATCCGTACCGGCATACTCGTGCTGATCGGCATCTATATCGTCTTGGGGCTGCTGCTGCGTTCCGTACTCGCACCTCTGTACATCTTGCTATCGCTTGCGTTCAACTATCTCATTACGATGGGTTTGGTCGAATTCATCTTCGTCGAGCTGCTTGGATTCCCAGGCCTGTCCTGGACGGTCTCGTTCTTTGTCTTCCTCATGGTCGTGGCGCTCGGGGTCGACTACAGTATCTTCCTCATGGCTCGCTTCAAGGAGGAATACCGCCCGGGCGGCGTTATTCCGGCGATGACCAAGGCCATGACGACGACCGGTGGCGTGATCATTTCCGCCGCGGTCATTATGGGTGGCACGTTCGCGGCCTTCATGTACTCGGGCGTGAACACGCTCGTGCAGATCGGTGCCGGTATCGTGATCGGCCTTGGGCTGTACACGACGTTGTTCATGGGGCTCGTCGTACCAGCCATCGCCATGCTGTTCGGCGAAGCCAACTGGTGGCCGTTTGTGGGCCGCCGTCGGCAAGCCGCAGCAGCGGAGCGTGAACGTCACCCCGCCAAAGCCCCTCGCGAGGTGCACAGCGGTGAAGTGCAGTTGGAAATGGAAACATCGAGGTAATTCAATCAGCTAACAGAAGAAGGGCGCTCCCTAGCAGATCATCTGCCAAGGGAGCGCTCTTGTAGTTATGGTGTCTTAGAGCTTCCGATAATCTAATCATCGACTTCAATTCGTTTTCATATTCGCTCGTCATTCAGTTTGAATCACTAACTGATTCATGATATGATTCATCATATGAGAAAGAGAAACGAAAGAGGGAAATACAAATGCTAGACAAAAAACAATTGACGGTACGCCTCCCGCAGACGACATTCGATTATTTGACGCTTCGAGCAGAAAGCGAGAACAAATCGCTGAACGATATTATGCTAGATATAACGGAAGCCTACATGAAGTCGCACGAGGGAGAGAAGGTACTGGGAGAAATTGCACTACTCCGTGAACGGGCGAAGAACGAGACGGGTGTCCAGCCCGACTCGACGGACGATATTCGACGTTTGCGGGACGGCGATCGATGAACCGGGTTTGTCTAGATGCGAGCATATGGATCAAAGTGCTCACGGAGGAAACAGACTCGGCGGCAGCGCAACAGTTGGTCTTACGGCTGCTTCGAGAACGTGTTCAAATCGTCGCTCCTTTGATTATGAAAATGGAAGTAGGCAGCATTTTACGCAAGAAGTGGAGCCGGAAGCTACTTAGCGATGAACTGCTGCAGGAGTTATGGCGCAAGTTCATTTCGCTGCCCATATCCTATGTCGAACAGACGGAGCATTATGATGCGGCGTGGCAGATCGCCGACATCAACCGGCTTGTGCATTTATATGACGCCGTTTATTTGGCGGTCAGTGACGGCATCGAGTATTGGACGGCGGACGAGCGGCTGTTGAATGCCGCACAGCAAACGAACGCAGTCATCCGTCTCCTGCGAGAAGAAAGCGACTAAATAACAGAAGAAGGGCGCTCCCTAGCAGATCATCTGCCAAGGGAGCGCCCTTTTTCCTCTCCGCTACATCTCAATTGTCGGTCTTCGCCGTTTTTCTCGCCGCGCCTGGCTGTAGTGCAGCGCCTCATACATAATCGGCACAATTAGCAGCGTCAGCAGTGTCGAGGTGACAAGACCCCCGATCACGACAACGGCAAGGCCCTTGGAGATGAGCGCTCCGCCTTCCCCTAGCTCCAGAGCAAGTGGCAGCAGCGCACATATGGTGGCAATCGCCGTCATGAGAATCGGGCGCAACCGCGTACCACCGGCTTCAAGCAGCGAGTCGCGGATCGTCGCTCCCTGTCGGACTTGCTGCTGCACGCGGTCTACCAGCACAATCGCGTTGGTAACTACGATGCCGATGAGCATCAGAATGCCGATCAAGCTCGCAATTGAGATCGGTTCACCTGCTAGTAACGTTCCGGCTAACGCTCCAGTTACCGCGAATGGTAAGGAGAACAAAATCGCGAATGGCGCTTTCCCTCCCCCGAATGCGACGACCATCACAATGTACACCATGCCAACCGCGACCGCCATGGCCATGAACATATCACTCATCATATCCTGAATCTGCTTGTTCGCACCATCGATCACGTACTGTGTCCCAGCCGGCAGATCGAGCGCCTTCAGCTTATCCTCCAAGGCCTTGTTGACTTTTCCCGCATCTTTATCGGTAATATTCCCGAGTACCGTCGCGAATTCTCCACCGTTGCGCAACTGCAGCACACTCTGCTGACTCACTTCCTGGACATCAGCGATATCCTTCACCATGACCGTCATGCCAAATGGGGAGTGCAGTGGCAGCCGGGCTATATCCTCAACGGACTGCTTGGACACCCCTTCGACGCTCATGTATATATCGCGCGAACGCTTCCCGTCTCCCATCTTACCGACTTTGTCCTCATTCAGCAGCGGTCGAAGCAAGCTCCACGCCTGTACCGTAGTCAGTCCTGCCTTCAAGGCATCACCCGGACGTACTCTAATCTCCACAGACTTCAAATCATCAAGCAGCGTATTGCGCACACCATCGGTTCCTTCTATCTGCTTCACCGCTTCGGTAATGCTCGTCGTCGCTTTACGAATATCCTCCATGGACTGACCAGTGACAATAATATAGATGCCTTGTCCGCCCGGTCCGCCAGTCAACTGCTGGATATCCAGTGTTGCCCCTTCTACATTCGGGTCCAGCTCCTTCTTACGACTTTGGATAAAGGCTGTCACATCCGTCGTTTCTTCCAGACTGACGAGCCACGTGGCCTTGTTCGAAGCACCTGCCGTAAAGGTTAGTGGATCGAATTCTCCCTTCGCACTACCCGAGGTCACTTGAGCCAGCTTAACCGACCCTAACTCGCGCAGCTTGCGATCCATCACTTGCACCTTGTCGTCGACAGCCACAACGTCCGTACCCTTGGGCAGCGTGAGCGTCATCATGACATACTTCTCCTTCTGCTCCGGAATGAACGTCATACCCGCCAGCGGGGCCAGGAAGAACGAACCAACCAGCACGAGCAGCGACAGCAATACGACGATCGTCTTGTGATTCAGTGACCATTTCAACACTTTCTTATATTGTCTGCTTAGCGCTGGCTCACGTTCCGCATATCCCGAGTTGGAGCGGCGTATGAGCAAGTAAGCTAGCATCGGCACCACCGTTACCGCAATCAGTAAGGACGCTAGTAAGGAGAAGACGACCGTTAAGGCGAAGGGTGCGAATATTTTCCCGATAATCCCACTAACCAAGCCAAGTGGAGCGAATACTGCAATTGTCGTCAATGTCGATGAGGTGATGGCAGCAGCCACTTCCCGCGTTGCCTCCAGCAGTAATTCATTCTTCTCAGCCCCCCGCACCGTGGAGTAGGAGCTTCGTATCGGGGCCGTCCCAATCTCCTGTGAGCCCCTCGTCTCCATCTGAAGTCTGCGCACGATATTCTCGATCACTACGATGCTATCGTCCACAACACGCCCCACTGCAACTGCCATACCCCCGAGCGTCATGATGTTTAACGTGATATTGGTAAAATAATGCAAAAGCGACATAGACGCCGCAATCGATAATGGAATGGATACGACGGCTATTATCGTAGCTCGCACGTTGCGCAAAAACACCAGAATCAGAATCGCCGCGAACAGCGCACCCAACAGCCCTTCGCGGGCCATGCTATTCACAGATCGTGTAATATCGCTAGCCGAATCATACACGACATCCAGCTTGACTTTGTCGCTCGATTGGACCGCCAACTCCAACTTCTCCATCACATGCTTGGATACATCGACCGTATTCGCGTCGCTATTCTTAATAATATGGACAGCCACACTCGGTTCGCCTTGCACGCGGGTGATGGTCTCGGGGACCGTCGACCCCTTCCTCACATCCGCTACTTCCTGTAGCTTCACTTCCGGTTCCGGTGAGACGATCAAGTTCTGAAGATCTTCGAGTGTTTGTACCCGGCCAGTAATAATAATACTCTCGTTGATCTTATTGAACGTGGCCGTTCCCACAGGGAGTGCGACGTTGACCGCTTGCAGCACCTGGTTGATTTGCTGAAACGATACGTTGCGCTCGGCCATCTTATCTGCTTTTAACCGTATGTACAAGTTCTCTGAAGCAAGACCAGCCGTCTGTACCTTGCCAATACCATCGATACCGTGCAGAGAAGGAAGCACTCGGTTCTGGACGAAATCCTGAAGTTCCTGGGTCGAGGTCCCTTTCTTGGCCGTAATCGATGCGTACATCATCGGACCGCTCTCGAGCGATATTTTATTCAGAATCGGCTTCTCCACGCCTTGAGGTAGTTTCAAGCCATTCATAATTCCTTCTACCTTCGCAATCTTCTCCTCCAGATTCGCACCGAACGAGAATTGCATGTTCACCGTGGCCACAGAACTCGCCGAAGTTGACTCGAGCACCTGCACGCCTTCGACTTGCTTCAGTGCCTGCTCAAGTGGAATCGCGACCTCATTCTGCACCTCCTGCGGCGTGGCTCCTGGGTATAGCGCGGTGACGAATAAATACGGAATGGCGATGTCCGGCATAGACTCCTGCTTGAATTGTGTCGCCGAATAGACGCCTCCTCCCGCAATCAGCAGCGCCAGAATGATGATCGCAACCGGATTGCGCAGACTGAATCTGGTAACCAACATAGCCGTCTCCTTCCCTACTAAAAGTATTTAATTGCGGGTATCCCGCTCTTCTTCTGTTGTTAGAAGCATAGCGAATATACGGGAAGGAAGTCAAACAAAATAGAGGCGCTGCAACGCGGAATGTCCGCGCTATTCACTCCTGCTTGCCTCGCAGGCACCTCAAAACAAACCAAGCTCCTGACCGATAGTTCATGAGTCAGGAGCTTAGTCGAAAGATGTGAGGTTAGAAGTTAAAATTGTCCGGATCGGCCCCGACACGACGGTTCTCGTTCAATTCGTCGATTGCTGCCATCTCAGCCGCCGTCAGTTCGAAGTCGAAGATCGCCGCATTCTCGGCAATTCTAGCAGGTGTGACCGACTTCGGTATCGTCACGATACCATGCTGAATGTCCCAACGCAGTACGACTTGTGCAGCAGACTTCCCATACTTGGTCCCGATCTGCGAGAGTAAGGCATGATCCAGCAGCTCACCACCTTGCATAAGTGGACTCCAAGCTTCGATCTGAATGCCATTCGCAGCGCAGAACTGGCGCAAAGGTTGTTGCGATAACCTTGGATGAAGCTCAACTTGATCGACCATAGGTACGACTTTAGCTTCCTGCAGCAAATCCTCCAAATGATGCACGTGGAAGTTGCTCACGCCAATCGCGCGTACACGTCCATCCGCATACAGCTTCTCAAGTGCCTTCCATGTGTCTTTATACTTGCCTTTCACAGGCCAATGAATCAGATATAGGTCGAGGACATCCAGACCAAGCTTGTCCATGCTTGTCTCGAAGGCGCGCAGCGTCGTGTCGTACCCCTGTTCGCTGTTCCATACCTTGGAAGTGATGAACAGCTCGCTGCGGTTCACACCGCAAGTTCGGATCGCTTCGCCGACGGCGGCTTCGTTGCCGTAGATGGCTGCAGTGTCGATGCTGCGGTAGCCTGTCTCAACCGCCGCATGTACGGCCTTGATCAGCTGATTCTCGTCCGTCACTTTCCAGACGCCCAGTCCTAGCCGGGGCATCTTCACTCCGTTCTGAAGCACAGTGTATGTAGGGTTGTCCATTTGAATCCCTCCAGTGTGTATGATTGGGTAACGGCTCCATTATACCATAAACGTATTCGTTGGATTTCCGGGATGGAAGAGGCCAATAGGTTTCCGTTAACGCGCATAGGTGGGTAAGAAAGAAAAGGGTACTCCCCGTTCAGGTGAATGATTGCAATAAGCCTGTTATCTAAAATCTGAGTCTGCCTAATGTTACTCCATAACGTTAAAAAGGACTGCCATGTGACAGTCCTTTTTAACTGATCAAGTGTCACCAATTACTTTGCACTCGGAAATACTCTTCTGACCATTTCGCTAAACTGTTCAATAAACCCAGTAACAGGCCTTCCGTGTTGCACGTCTGCGACATAATTATTAACGCGACTGACGAAATCCGGATTAGTCGAAACATACACATTTTGAATATTCGAATCCGTTGATCGAACTTGCTCCGCTATTTTGCTTTCAATATCAGGGGTTAGCTGAGCGTGAGCATCGGTTAATACGGCTGCAACATAGGCATTTCTTTGGGTAACAAGAACATTAGCTGTTCGGACGCCAGGGATCCCAACCATTTTCTCGGCTGCTTTGTTGGCAATATCGACTTTGTTTCCTTGCGTTGGCGTTGGCGTTGGCGTTTGCGCCTGGTTCATCAGAACGTGAGGGCTATGTTGTGGAGTCGGTACTACATTCTGTTGTCTTACTTGACCTCTGTTCGTACAGCCTTCAGCAAGAAGCAACGCAACAACTGCTGTGAGCAACAAAACCATTTTGGTTTTTGTCCATGGATAACGCATTGATTTCACTCCCGATTATTTGATTTTTCACCCTTAGTATGCTTACTAATCCAATCATTATTCAATGGACGGTGAGCTCTACCTCGTGCTGTTGTCCGTCATCGAACAAATCGATATAGGCGCTGCCTTCCGTATCCCGATGCACGGAGTCGGAGTCCCGAGCAGCTTCGGAATGCGTTCCGCTGTACTTAGCGTTTCGGACGGTGATGGCATAACATGCGCCTCCGAATCGGTACCGGACTTTAAAGCCTGGCCAATCCTCAGGTATGCATGGACGGATGAATAATCGATCGCCTTGACGGCGAAGACCGACAATCCATTCGATCCCCGCCTGGTACATCCATCCTGCAGCGCCGGTATACCACGTCCAACCGGCTCGCCCTTCGTGCGGCACTGCCGTATACACGTCAGCCGCCATCGCATAGGGCTCGCCAACGTAGCGAAGCACTTCGTTTGGCGTCTTCGTATGCGCTACAGGGTTCAGGATATGAAACAGCTCGACGGCTTTGTCCCCGCGTCCAAGAAGACACCAGGCGATAATGCTCCATATGACGCCGTGCGTGTACTGCCCCCCGTTCTCGCGAATGCCCGGCGGGTATCCTTGAATGTAGCCTGGGCTAGGGGATGACCGGTCGAAGGGCGGGTCCAAGAGCCGCGCTACCGATAGCTTGCGGTCGACTAGCTCCCGGTCGAATGCCTGCATCGCCTGCTCTGCCTTCTCCGTAGGCGCCGCTCCGGAGATGACCGACCACGATTGGGCAATCGCGTCGATGCGGCACTCCGTGCTGCGGATGGAGCCGAACCATTCCGCATGATCCGTGAAAGCCCGCCTGTACCACTGCCCGTCCCAGCCGTGCTCGTTCGCAGCGGATGACAATCCTTCCCAGCCCTTACGGTATTGCTCCGTCCGCTCCAGATCGCCGCGAGCGCGAACATACTCCGTGAACCGGCCGAGCACGTCGCACAGAAACCAGGCCATCCATACGCTCTCTCCCCGGCCGTCGGCCCCGATGCGGCTCATACCGTCGTTCCAGTCGCCGATTCCGATCAGCGGCAGCCCATGCTCCCCAAGCTTGAGCAAGGATCGGTCCATCGCGCGAAGACAATGCTCATACACGGTACCGGACTGCTCAGACAGCACGGTTGTCTCGTATCTTTCATGCTCCTCGGCGCTTAGCGGCTCGCTGTACAGATAAGGAACCTGTTCATCCAGAATGCGGTCGTCCCCGGTATGCTCGATATAGCGGGCCACGGAATAAGGTAGCCATAAGTAGTCGTCGGAGAATTGCGTCCGGATCCCGCGGCCGGTCTCCTCATGCCACCAATGCTGCACATCGCCTTCCTCATATTGATGCGCGGCATGCAGCAGAATTTGTGCATACGTCAGATCCGGCCGCGTGTGCAGCAACGCGAGCGAATCCTGCAGCTGATCGCGGAAGCCGTACGCCCCTCCCGCTTGGTAGAACGCAGTCCGGGCCCACATTCGGCAGCCGAGCGACTGGTACAGCAGCCAGCCATTCAGCAGCACGTCCATCTCTGGGCACGGCGTGGATACCGTGATCTGCTCCGAGATTTGTTCCCATTGCCGGGTAACCCGCTTGAACGCCTCCTGGCATAAGCCGGGATTCCGATATTGCTTGGCCAATTGTGTGGCCGACTCCCGCGACTCCTCGCAGCCAAGCATGACATAGATCGTCTGCTCGCCACCGGCTTCGACCGGCACCTCGATCTGAACCGCCCCGCAGGAGTCGGAACAGGAACCGGTAGTCCCCGACAGTCTCTCCCGGTACATGGCGGCAGGGCGTTCCAGCGTGCCGCCGCGACCGATAAATTCCCGGCGATCCCCTGTCCACGAGCTTGCGCCGGAAGGCGACCCATCCGTACCTGCGGCTGAACCCGGCTTCGTATATAAGCCCAAGAAGGAAGTCGCTCCCCGGAAATGCTCCTCATACGTGTTACGTGCTTGCAAAGTTTGCGTCGATTCATCCCATTCCGTGACGATAAAAGACGCATTCGCATCGCGTTGTACCCCCATCACCCATTCTGCATAATAGGTAAAGGATAGGTGCCTTCGGTCAGGCGAATCGTTTCTCACCCGGATCTCGACAAGCTTGACTGAATCCTCGGTCGGGACGAACACCGTCGCCTCATGCACCACACCGTTCCTCTCATGGCGAAACCGTGTATATCCACGGGCATGACTGACTGTATAAGCTTGATTCGTGGACGTGCCCCAAGGAAAGAGTGTCCATACTTCCCCGCTCTCCTCATCACGGAAATATCCTATCTCTCCGGGAGGATCAAGCACGGGGTCGTTGGACCACGGCGTCAGCTTGCATTCCCGGCTGTTGCGCCACCAAGTGTAGCCTGTACCTTGTTCGGAAACGAGAGTGCCGAACTTCGGGTTGGCCAGTACATTGATCCATGGCCCAGGCAGAGGATGAGTCTTCTTGGCTTGAATGACGTATTGACTCCCGTCCGGCGTGAATCCGCCCCAGCCGTTGAAGTAAAGAAGATGCTCTCCGCTATCGGCCAACGGTTGGATAGACTTGGATTTCGCCGGAACTGCCGGTTTCCTCCGGGCATCCAGGGGCTTCGGCAAGACCTTGCGTGAACGGGGCACCCGGATTTGCGCTTCCATGCTTCTTCCATTCGCTCGCATCACCAAGTGGGCAGCCGCGAGAAGCAGCGACTGGTCTTCCTCGGGCATCGTCCGGCTGCCCAGCACGAACACGCCTCCCGCTCCACCACGCCGCAGCACGCCGTCATCCACCGACCGCTGCAACGCATCCTGCAAGTCCTGCAGGTAGCCTCCCTCCGACTCATTAAGCAGCACAAGGTCCAACACAATTCCCAGGCGGCGTAAATATTCGTATCCTATGAGCAACTTAACGACAAAGGCCATATGCTCCAGGCTTGCAATGCGAACGACCAGAATCGGGCGATCGCCAGAAATCCCATACGACCAAAGGCCGGATTGGCCTTTGCAGTTGTCCGTGACGGCCCGCTGCTGCTCATCCCCGAGCGGAGAGCGGTACAGCAGCCGGCCGGCCAGCCGCTGGAATTGAGCGGCTTCCTCTGCAGTCAGATGAAGGTGCCGCAGCTCGATCTGGCTGCGGGTCCAACTAAGCTGGAACCCTCGCTCGATCGACGTACTCGCGGATACGCGCTTCGTCATGTCCAGCACCGCGTCTCTTGAATCTCCGATGCACGTAACGGCGAACAATTGCGCTTCGCCCCCGGGCTCGATCGCTACCCGCTGCCGCATGACGAACACCGGATCGGCCACCGCCCCCACCGTTCCGCGCAGGCGGGAACGCATTCCCTGAGGCTGGGAGCGCGTGAAACCCCGGCCGATGAACTCGGCCCTGTCCGTCTCTACTTCCGCCGGCCCCATCGTCGGGCCTCCCGCAAGGAGCGTATGCGCCGCCCAGAGCGCTCTCTCTTCGTCATGGCGCGGCCTCCGGCGAGCCAACAAGATGTTCTCCTCTTCTGCATAGGCGGTCTCGACGAACAGCTTGTTGAAGGATGGATGCGCCTGATCGACGCCAGGCGGGGCCAGTACGAGTTCGGCGTACGTCGTGATCTCCATGATTTTCGTCTCATGACCCGTATTCGTTAAAGTCAGCCTGCGGATGTCCGCATTCCATTCTGGAGACACGCTGACCTCGAGAGCCGTCCGAATGTCGCCGTCTTCGCGCAGGAAGGTTGCACGGTCCAGCCCGAACTGCACCTTCAGTCCGGAGGCAGGAACCCGGCAAGGTTGAAACCCGGGAGACCACACCGTACCCCGAGCGGTATCGTGAATGTATATAAAGGTCCCCCCGTCATCCTGCACCGCATCCGCTCTCCACCGCGTAACCGCCGTATCTCCATAGCGGATGAACCCGCCACCGCTGTCGGTTACCACTGTGGTGAGCGTCCCGTTGGAGAAGACGCCAATCTCAGGCATCGGCTTCGGGCCGTCGGCATAGACGTATTCGCGTAAGGGCGCTGCGATCTGTGCAACGTCTTGACTAGGCGGATACGTCCGGTTCAAGGCAGGATGCCTAATGATTCTAGGTCGAGTCGGAATGCGCTCCTGAAGCAGCAGCTCGACAGACTGGATCCGCTTGTCC
The DNA here is from genome assembly GCF_056401635.1 of Paenibacillus sp. P4_E11. Classification (NCBI taxonomy): domain Bacteria; kingdom Bacillati; phylum Bacillota; class Bacilli; order Caryophanales; family Paenibacillaceae; genus Paenibacillus; species Paenibacillus sp. P4_E11. The sequence goes on from NZ_JBFUIX010000009.1 coordinate 44,059, forward strand.
TGATGGAAACGATCCGTCATCGTGCGCTTAAGCAGCATATTGGACAAGGTGAGCATACTCATTCCTTGATGATGGGCCATGAAACTGCGAATTACTTTGTACCGATCTCCCTCCGGCAGACGCTCTGACGTAAAGTCAACAGCCTCAAAAAAGCCGTACGCGCCGCGCGCACCAAGCTCCTCCAGCCTTCGCAAGTTGTCCAAGCCTGACCGCTTGGCCAAAGGCAAGGACATAATCGCCGCATACGGCGCAATGACCAAATGCTGTTCAAGCCCCCGCTGGAATCCGAGCCCCGGAACCCCGAATGCCCGATACTGGTAATTCAGCATGTAATCGAACGCATAGTACCCGGATTCCGAGATGCCGTAAGGCACTCCCCGCTGTCCGGCATAGTCGATCTGCCTGTTCACGATCCCTTGACAGGTATTGCTCCACACCGTTCTCGGGTACGTCCGCATGAACAGACAAGGCATTAAGTATTCGAACATCGTACCCGACCACGAGAGCAATGCGATCGTACGACCAATTCTGGTCATCGTTCGCCCGAGCTTGAACCAATGCTCCGCTGGAACTTGGCCCAGGGCGATGGCAATAAAGCTCGTCTGCCTGGACTCCGAAGCCATCAGGTCGTACACAATCGGGTCCAGCCGGTTGAGCGTCGCATCGTAGCCTAAGGAGAACAGCTTCGCTCTTGTATCGAACAGCGGTGCGAAATCCGTCTGATCCACCATTGCTTCGATGCGCGCAATTAACCGATTCCCGCGAGACTTTATATCGCTGTCCACGGGTTCATCGATCAGCCATTCCGCCAAACCTTCCTTCACGGCAATCAGACTGCCTATGTAATTGCCGGAATCCACGGTCGACACATACTTGGGAGGCAACGTTTCGAGTGTGGTCGTCTCGATCCAATTGAACAGGTGTCCGTTCCACTTCTCCAGCCGGTCCACCGTATCGATTGTCCGCTCCAATCGGACGACAAGACCCGGCGTGTCGATAAAGCCGAAGTCTCGCGCGGCGATCGCAGATGCCAAGTACAGACCGATATTGGTAGGCGAAGTGCGGTGCGCCGTTCCGTTCGGTGGGTCAAGCTGCACGTTGTCCGGGGGCAGCCAATGATCCTGCTCAGTAACAAAGTCCTCGAAGAACCGCCAGATTTGCTCCGCCAGCTTCCGCAGCTCGCCCGTCTCGGACTCGGACAGCGCCTCTTCCTGCACCCTCTGAGGCTTGTTCAGCCAGACAATGAGACACGGAGCCAGCGCCCACACGAGGACAAGGATGAATCCTGTCCATCTCGGACCTGGAGCACTCTGCGCAGCGGCAGCCCATAGCGCGAGCGCCGTCAATAGGTAGCCCGCCTTGATCCCGAGCAAAATCTGCGGCCGTCTGCCCCGGTTGCGGAGCTCTACTTCTCGGGAAGGGACCCATTCAAGCAATTGCCGCTTGGACACGAATAAGCGGTACAACGTGCGGCCGATCGCGTCAAGCAGCAGCACGCTTTGGAATGGCAGCACGGCCAGCATGACCAGGCACTGCGCGGCGGTGATCCCAATGCTCGATGGATTCATCCAGAGCTGCCGGAAGTTCAGGCATTGCCGAATGACCGGCAGCAGAAGGGTGGCGAGTACCAACAGTAGCCAGCGCCCGGGATGTCCCGGGAGGATCGCCATGCCAAGGCACAACAGAGCGAATAGCCAAGGCGGCAATATACTTCTGCGCAAGTTGTCTACCACCTGCCAGCGAGTTAGAGCGGACAGGTCGACCGGGACCGCTGCTCCGTTCCGATCCCGAGTGCCGGGGAGCAGCCAATACAGCAGCTGCCAATCCCCCCGCACCCAGCGGTGTAATCTTTTCTGGAATGCGCTGAACACCGCCGGCTGATCGTCCAGCAGCACGACGTCGGTCAGCAGCCCCGCGCGCATAAAACCACCTTCCAGCAAGTCATGGCTCAGGACACGATTGTCAGGGATCCGATCGCATAGCACCTGGGCGAACACATCGACATCAAAAATGCCTTTACCTGTGAAGATGCCTTCCCCCAATCCGTCCTGGTAACAGTCGGATACCGCATAAGCGTACGGATCGATCCCTGGTGCGCCGGACCAAAGATCCGTCAGACGCGTGTTACAAACGCTCTCGTAGCTGGAGGCGATACGCGGCTGAAGCACCCCGTAACCTTCGACGACCCGGGTTCTCTTCTCGTTCAGTCTCGGCCGGTTGTAAGGCAAATGCAGGGCGGCAACCATCCGTCGGGCGCTTCCGATCGGAAGCTGCGTGTCGGCGTCCAGCGTGATGAGATACCGGATCCGCTGTAATCCTTCGACGTCCCCGATCATCTCAGCGAAAGTCGTATCCTCCCGGCCGCGCAGCAGCTCCACGAACTCGACCAATTTCCCGCGCTTGCGTTCCCAGCCCATCCATACCCCTTCGGACGGATTCCACTGCCTCCGGCGCTGGAAGCAATAAAACAAGTTGACTCCTGAACGGGAATACTTGTCGTTCAGCGCCTGGATGCTCCTCTTCGCCTCTGCAGCCACGGCTTCATCCCCGGTGTGATGCTCCTCCGAGGCATCGGTGAAATCCCCGAGCAAGGCGAATTGAAGGTTCGCATCGCGGTTCGCCAAGTAATGCAGCTCCAGTCGGTCTGCCAGCTCGTGCACTTCTTCGGCCGTTGACCATATGACGGGAACGATGACCATTGTAGCGGCATCGTCAGGAATGCCGCTGCTAAATTCGTATCGCAGCAAGGGTATAGGCTTCTTGCGGCATTCGATCCACCAATGCGAAGCTGTCACCGCCCATTCGCTGGCAGGCAGCAACAAAGCCGCGACTAGCGCCAGCCACTCAAGCGGCATATGGACGGTGCCGCTTCCTATCCACCAGGCGAAGACGAATAGAGCTAATACGAAGCAGCCGAGCAGCGGAACAAAGTAGGCGGCCGACCCTCGCGTTCCCAAGCTGGGCAGCGGATAACGCCGAGCCTCCCTGCACATCGCCAGCGCTTGCTGCAATCGGTTCAGCCCCGCCGCTTCCAGCAAGTAATACGCGGCATATTCACGCCGCGTCCGTTGCTCTGCCCCATTCGCCTCGATCGCTTGCTCCGCTTGGTGCGCCGCAAGCTCCACCGCCTGCTCCGCCACCCGGCGCTCCGATACATGGTAGCGGCGGGCCAATTGCTCCACGCGCTTGCGCAGCAAATCACGGCTCACATCATCCATCTGCGGATACAGACCGGAGCGCTCCTCGCTTAAGACACGTTCGACCACGCTCGTACGGCCGAACAGGCCGTGCCAATTCAACCGCTCCATGTTGCGCAAGCTGACGATCAAATTCCCGGTTTGCACTTGATAGGCGGCCTGCAGTTGATATTCGTACGACTGGATGTGCTCCAGGCTGTCGGTTCCGTTGTCCAGCTTGCACTTCAGCCATTCGCGGACGGCGGCGGAGTCGTCCTCCCATTCGCGAAGATGACTGACCAAGTGGACGATCAGCGGTCCGGACAACGGCATATCCTCTCCGGCACGGTCCAGTGCGGCACTCAGCGCGGAAGGATCGGACTGGAACGGCTTGAGCTGCGACAACAACCGGTCGACGGACAAACAAACCTCGCGACGCTCGCGCACATGTTCTACGATGTCGGCCAGCCGGCATAGCAAGGCGATGCGACAAAACAGAGGCAGCGTCCATACCTCCGCAAGCGTCAACACCGAAACGTCCTGATAGCTGTTCAGAAAGTCGACCAGAGAATCTTCCTCGACCAAGCCGTCCGTCTGCGCGAGATACTCCTTACAGAGGAACAGTACGCGAGGGAGTTGCGTTTTACGGAGCTGCGGCAATCTTCTGAGCAGATGCTTCCCCAACTGGTCCTTTACAACAAGCGATTGCTCCTGTAGGAAGCCAGCATGATCCAGCAGCCACTCTTCTGCCGGCTGGGTACATAGGGTGCCGCGTTCCTGCAAAGCATAGATGAAACGGTTTATTCGCTCGGCGTCCTCCTGAAATTCCCGCAGAAACTGCTTGGACGGTCTCCGGCTTACATGGGAGTCATCGGTCAGGGCAAGCTCATGTGCTTTTTGGCGTAAGGTCTCATCAATCAAAGTCATATGTTCTCCTATAGTTCGTATCCACGCTAGAAATGTTAGTCGTTCCATTATTTTGTCGAAAATAGTGCCGAAGCATGCATGATGCGATTATTTGCTATACACAACTAAAGCCCTCAACAACTCCTGACCGGAGCATTAAGGGCTTGAAGCAGGCTACATAAAGGGCGGCGAGTCCGGATTCACCCCTTCGGTTTCACGAAGGTTGCAGCGAGGAACGAGAATATAATGGCCGCCGAAATACCCGCACTTGTAACTTTGAATATTCCCGTTATGATACCGATCCATCCGTCCTTCTGCAATTCCTCTAGTGCACCATGCACAAGAGCATTCCCGAAGCTTGTGATCGGTACCGTTGCACCGGCACCGGCGAATTTGATGAACGGATCATACACCCCGATTCCGTCCAATATTGCACCCGTCACCACTAGCAATGTCATCGTATGTGCAGGAGTCAGCTTGAACAAGTCGAAGCAGATTTGACCTATTACGCATATTGCCCCACCGACAAGAAAAGCCCATAAAAAGATCATGATGACTCACTTCCGTTCTCAATACTAACTGCATGCGCGATGCAAGGAATACTCTCCCCTTGCTGGAATGAAATGGGCGATAATAACGCCCCGGTAGCTACGACGAGAATGCGTTTCAATTCTCCTTGACGCAGCCGCTTCAACAAGTGCCCGTATGTGACGACGGCGGAACAGCCACAACCGCTAGCGCCGGATTGCACCATCTGCTTGTCATAGTTATAGATCATCATCCCGCAGTCGACATAATCCGTTTGTTGAATGTGAACTTTATGCTTGGCGAACAAATCACAGGAGATTTGGTGCCCAATCTTGCCCAAGTCTCCCGTAGCAATAAGATCGTAATGGCCTGGTTCAATGCGAAAGTCACGCAAATGAGCCTGAATCGTATCGACTGCTGCAGGCGCCATCGCGGCCCCCATATTGAACGGGTCTTTGATCCCCATATCGACAATTCGCCCGATCGTTGCCGATGTTACTACAGGACCCTTGCCCTTCTGGGCAACAACCGAAGCTCCCGCTCCAGTCACCGTGAATTGCGCGGTTGGCGGCTTCTGCGAGCCGTACTCGGTGGGGTAGCGGAATTGCTTCTCGACGGAGGAGTTATGGCTGCACGTGCCGGCCACCGCATAGTGAGCGGACCTGGTATTCACAATCAAGGATGCGAGCGCCAAACTCTCCATCGAAGTGGAGCAAGCTCCGAACACCCCGATATACGGCATCGTTAACGTTCGAGCAGCGAAGCTCGTACTAATGATCTGATTCATCAGATCACCGCCGATGTAGAAGTTGATCTGTTCTTTGGTCAACCCGGCATTTTCAACTGCGAGCTTGACGGCTTCTTCCAACAACGTACGCTCCGATTTTTCCCAACTGTCCTGCCCTAAGGTTAAGTCCCCATGAATAATGTCAAAATCGTTGGCCAACGGGCCTTGCCCCTCGAAAGGTCCGACGACCGTTGCTGCAGCTTGAATGACCGGCCGATTCTCAAACTGCCAGCTTTGGTGTCCGATTAGCATAATTAATGCCCTCCTACAGCGTCTGGATTAAAAATGAGATAGCAGATACCTACGATAAAGGCAGCCACCGTTCCGAATACAATAACCGGCCCGGCCAGCTTGAACATCTTCCCTCCGACACCTAATACAAGACCTTCACTGCGGTGCTCGATGGCTGCGGAAGCCATTGAGTTAGCAAATCCGGTAACCGGTACAGCCGATCCGGCGCCAGCCCATTGTGCCATCTTATCGTACACACCCAAGCTAGTCAGAATGACCGAGATTAGAATCAATACCGCTACAGTGGGATTACTTGCCTGCTTCTCTTCGAATCCAGCCCAATGCACGAACATTTCCTGAATGGCCTGACCGAGTATGCAGATGGCTCCACCCGAGATGAAGGCACGTATACAGTTTTGAAGCACAGGCCGGGGCGGTTCTCGGCGTTTTGCGAGTTCTTTATATTCCTGTTGGACCGGAGTGAGTTTTTTCTTTTGGCTGTCAGCCATATCCATTCTCCTTTACCGATGTAATAGGGGCATCAAGTCTGCGATGATTTCCTCCATCTGCTTACTGCACTGTTCGTACATCTGTTTGGCTTTTTTATTTTTCGTGGTCAGACCGAATGTCATCAGATCCGCTTCACATTTTTTTAACAACGCGAATAACGCTTCTTTTTTCTGTGGGAAAGGGACTTTGATCTGATCATCGAACAAATCCACATACAATTGACCGTACGAATCGACCTGTCCAATAAACACATTTTCGATGGCTACACCCATCTTCTCTAATTCCGTATTCAACCATTCCCGGCTTAACCCTATCGTGGCCAAAGGCTCGTTCATGATTTTGCCGTCGAGGATAACTCCCTGCGGCTCCTGTTCAGGTCCGACTTTAATGCCCAAGTGCTTGGCGGTAATCGGCTGATTTTCCCGTTTCAACAGGACATTAAGATCCCCGCTCGGCTCCATTATCGCGAATTCGGCATCTGCCACTCGGAACACAAACTTCTTGCGTAATTGCTCCATAAGTTCTTCGTTCGTTAGTCGTTCTTTCTTCAAATTGTCTTCCAATACTTTGCCATCCTTAATGAGAACCGTGCCTGTGCCATCAATGAAATCCCGTGCTCGTTTACTTTTCATCTGCATAAATTCAATACCTAAGGAAATCAGTACCCAAACACTAATGGAGATTAGGCCCAAGTACCAGGCGGAATCCAAATCCAAGGAAATGGATGCCGTAATATTACCGATTGTTATGCCGGTAATGTATTCGAATAAGGAAAGCTGAGTAATTTGCCTCTTGCCTAACAGTTTGGTCATAAAGAAAAGAATGCCGACAGCTGACAATGTGCGTACTGCAATTTCTAATGAATCAGGCACAGCAAAACCTCCTTTACGTTCATCATGAATTAGATTGTTTGTAGAACCCATGATTGTTATGAAACCAAAGGGCAATAAGCTATTTCCACTGCAGGATACATTTACCCGATTATTATCAATGAAATGGGATATATTATTTTCGTTCCACTATTTAGAGGAGGTGACCACGATGACCGTAGCATCCGATGTAAAAACATGCGTAGCTTCATTGAAAAGCGCTCAGGCCAGTCTGGAACAATTCGCACTAGCGACTCAAAACCAGGAAGCCAAAACTCTTTTCACGAATGCATCCCAACAAACTCAACAAATCCTGGATCAAGTTGAAAGCCGCGTACAGCAATTGGAGAACGAAGAGCCTCAATATAAGGGCTTCTAGAAGGAATAAACATAGAAGAAACAGCCTTGTTCGCAGTACGAGCATGGCTGTTTTTCACATTTAGCTATTCGCATGAAGGGTATCGGAATGGGGGATAATGGCTTAATCACATCACATTCAAACTGAAGGGGGTAAGTCATGAATATATGGTTTCTATCCCATGAAACGATAGGTATCGCCATTGGAATCTGCTTCGGGATTGTGGCTAGAGTGYTGATGATGCGCACCGATTATCGACAGTATCCAACTTACCCGCACGGAAAGATCATTCACTTATCACTCGGCGTGATCGCAGCAGCTTTGGGAGCCGTGGCTATTCCAGCCTTACTGGACAAAAATTATACGGCGGTCACCTTTCTGTCGCTTGCTGCCCAACAGTTTCGCGAAGTACGCAACATGGAACGCTCGAGTTTGACGGAAGTGGATAAGATGGACCTTGTTCCTCGGGGAACTTCCTATATCGAAGGGATCGCCATGGTGTTCGAAGGACGCAATTACTTGGTCATCTTCAGTTCACTGGTGGCTTCGTTGTGCAGCATTCTCTTTAGCTGGTACTGGGGGATTGCGGCCGGAATCTTGTCCCTTTTCGTTACGAAAATGTTCCAATCGGGCAAAAACATAGGTGAGGTTACGGATATCCGTATTGGAAAAGTGGTGGTAGACGGGCCTGATCTTTATGTTGACTCGGTCTATATTATGAATGTGGGCCTCGAGGAGAATCAGAACATAATAAGAGAACGAGGGCTTGGGTTAATCGTTCAGCCAAAGACGGATAATGCTAAGGTGAGCATAGCCAATCTAGGGCAGCGGCAAGCCATTCTACATAACTTGTCCACGATACTGGGGGTATACCGGGATTCGGGGGAACCCGCCTTGATTCCTATGGCCAAATTGGATATGAGCAACGGGAACTTGGCGGTATTCATATTGCCACAGGAGAAAGACGAGCAAAAGGCTGTTGAAGTGCTTAACTACGTACCTCTTCTGGAAAATGCAGTTCGGATGCCTACGAAATCTTCCGCGAAGGAGGGTTAATGATGTCCCATATAGCTGCGATTGTCGTCATCGATCCGAATCAAGTAGCAGGAGGAGCACCCATATTCATCGCCAAGGACAAACAAGATCTGCAGCAACTCGCTTTCTCTCTGGAAAAAATTTTGGATTCCGCTGCGCATGATTTGAAAAACGGTACGATCATCCTCGTGAAGCATTAGCATGATAAGACGATCCGAGACGAATAGGATTGGGAACTTGTACATGGAGGCGACTTGCTTTGTATATTCACAAAATCGATACGTTTCCCTTGCTGTATCGCATTCCTCAGCCCTACGGGGACGCTAATGGCATCAAATCATACCGCTCTTGTTATTTAATTCGAATTACGAGTGACGACGGTGTCGAAGGTTGGGGGGAATGCGTCGACTGGCTTCCGACCCTGCACAAAGGTTTCCAAGATCGAATTGGGCCCTACTTGATCGGCAAGTCAGCCTCCGACCGGAACAACTTGGTTCGAACGATTAAGAAATGGCATCCTCGTGCTGCTTCTGCTGTGAGCATGGCTTTAACGGAAATGATGGCCCAGGCAAGCCATATTTCGGTATGCGACTTGTGGGGAGGCAAGTATCGGAAGACGGTTCCGGCGTATGCCTCGTTTCAATCGTATTCAGAGGGGGCTGACTGGAGCGAACAATCGTTGAGAGCGATCCACCATGCGATCTCTGATGGATTCACCAAGATCAAAGTAAAGATAGGTGGCAAATCAATCGCTGAGGATCAGCAGCATATTGATTCTGTTCAAGCTTTGTTGCATAACGAGATCGAGTTGGCTCTGGATGCGAATGAAAGCTATGACGTCTCAACGATGCTGCAATGGCAAGCGAATCTGGAATCGTGGTCCAATCTTCTGTGGGTCGAAGAACCGCTTGCAATGAAGCATGCTGCGGCATATACACTGCTGAGAAGCCGATTATGCGCACCACTCGCTGGTGGCGAGAATATTGAAGCCGCGACCGACTATCTGCCCCTCTTGACCCAACATTCGCTTGATTTCATTACACCCGATCCTCTCCACTTGACGGGGATCGATGCCTATAGAGAGACGTTAGGGTTGGCCCGAAGCTTCGGCATTCGTGTAACGCCTCATGCTTACGACGGAGCGTTATCACGATTGTATGCCATCTTCGCTCAAGCAACTCTCGAACCATGGAGCAAGATGGGAAGCGACTCCATCGAACCCGTGGAGTGGGATGTCATGGATAATCCTTTTACGAAGCTGATCCCGATCCAGCCCATGAATGGAGCAATTACCATTCCAGAAGGAACAGGAATCGGGATCGAGATTGATCGGGATAGGCTTGCCTATTATAAGTGGGACGGAACCAGCTATACATGAGAGAGCTGACAGAGGCAACTAAGTCGGTGATCCTTGCGTTGACTTTCCGCTTTCCTAACGGTATCGGGTCGACCGTAATATATTCGAATGCTCTTTGAATAAATTTTTTTTGCCTTGACGTTATCGATAGGGCAACTGTTCGTGTCAGTGGAAAGCCACCAGCAATAGCACCGACAAATGTAAGTGAATCCATTGATCGTCCTTGCCGAATAGCTTGGCCAATTCATATTGAGCAAAATAGAAGCACTTCAAAATAAACTTGCCTACTGCAAACCAATGTCGTTACAATCTGAGTCCATGATGTTCTCTTTATGGCTACACTACCTATCATTGGTGTCATGATTATGTGCAACCAAAAAAATCCCGTCTTGAAGCACCGGGAAACCGATCGTCCACCCGTACATGGTGATTGCCGTTATCTCCTATTAGCGGAACGTTTACGTTGAGGGGGGCTTGATTTTTTCTTCTTTTCTTTTGTATTGGAGGCGCTAGCGCTGGCTTTCGTGTTGGATTGCGTGGAATCACCGCCGTCTGCGCCGCTGGTGGTTGTGCTGGATGACTGAGGCGCGATCTGCTTTACGTCCCCGAAAACTACCGTTCCACTGACGTTCGTTAGTATTATCGTAGCACATATAATCGTGGACATCCTTTAGGTCACCTTTTTCGTATATTTGAGGTTATAGATTATATTATTCATGCTATAGCGAATTGGAAGGGACAAACATGGACTAGAATAAACTTCTGTACATTGCGCCCATTTTACCTAAAATTTAGGTCAAAACAAAAGCGTCTGCTCGGTCAGTTGACTTGAGCCTTGAGCTGCGGTTGAGTGACATTTATCATTCCGATATATTTGCCATATTTGCGCATTTACCGGGTACCATTTGCCCTTACCGCATCGCTTTCTTCCCTCATACATTGGATTATCTTGATAAGAGGAGGAGATTTAATATGGGATTTTCTTGCGGAGGATTTTCTAGCATCGGGATCATTCTTGTACTCTTTATTTTGTTAGTCATTATATTACGCGGTGTATTCATCTAATTCCGTATCATTGAATGATGGCAAAAATTATTAAGTGGAAGTCGAGATAGCAGACGATTTCAAGAACCGCTGGAGCTGTCCAGCGGTTCTTGCATTTGTAAAAAAACGATCGGGTGACATTGTCATTCCAGTGTATTTGTCACAATTGTGCATTTGAAGGGTACCGTTCGCCCATACACAATCGGTCCCCCCCTCATATCTTACCTTATCTTTATTAAAAGGAGGGGAAGACAAATGGGATTTGACGGTGGCGTTGGAGGAATAGGTGGGGTTGGATTTTCTTGCGGAGGATTTTCTAGCATCGGGATCATCCTTGTGCTCTTTATTTTGTTAGTCATAATATTGCGCGGTGTATTCATCTAATGCGGCTCTTAGGACGCTAATTCCAATACATTGACTTCTCGCTTTGGACTATCCCATGATAAGTACCTCTTTCACTGTGGTCGGTTCCTTGAACCGGCCATATTTTTATACGACACAAAATGATACCACTAAGAAAAACCCGGCAAGTGGCTCCTTGTAGTATTCCGGGTACATCTCACCACCACAGCTTTCACAGCTGAACTTCGGCGGTACAGTTGGATCCCATTCATCCATTCGTTCAAAGTCTTGCATTACTCCAAGTACGGAAATCGCAGTAATAGAAGCTGTGCCCATAGCTAAGTAAACAGCGCATTCATAAATCATGAAATAACAGCCCTTGCAATCACAGGGGCTGTTATTTCATTCCCAAAGTTTCGCGTGTTATTTAGGATCGGGGTTTACTTCGGATTTTGTTATAAATTGCAAATCAATTTTCAGTTCATGTTTCTGTCATGACGCCGCCGTTGACGTGTAGCACCTGTCCCGTCACGTAGGAGGAATCGTCGGACGCCAAATAAATGTAGGTCGGCGCAAGTTCGAACGGCTGTCCGGCGCGTTTCATAGGCGTTTCCAAACCGAATGTTTTAACATATTCGGCCGAATAGCTGGATACGATGAGAGGGGTCCAAATCGGACCTGGAGCTACAGCGTTGACCCTGATTCTCTTGTCGACCAATTGGAGCGACAGCGAACGGGTAAACGATACCACCGCGCCTTTTGTCGAGGAATAATCAACAAGCAAAGGAGCGCCTGCATAAGCGGTTACTGATGCTGTTGATACAATAGAACTGCCCGGCTTCAGGTAAGGGAGTGCTGCCCTCGTCATGTAGAAATGCGGAAAAATGTTGGTCCGGTACGTATTCTCGAGCTGTTCGTCGGAAATGTCCAATATGCTCTGCTGAGGGAACTGGACGCCTTGGTTCAATATAAGCACGTCAAGCTTTCCATAGCATTCCAACGTCCTTCTGACCACTTCCGTGGAAAAAGAGGGCTTGCGCAAATCGCCTTCGATCAGTAGACAACGGCGCCCGTAGCGCTTCACCATCTGTTTGGTCGCCTCGGCGTCCTTGCGCTCATACAAATAGACTATCGCCATATCCGCTCCTTCTTTGGCAAAGCCGATTGCGACGGCGCGTCCGATGCCGCTGTCGCCTCCGGTAATGATGGCGATTTTCCCTGCCAATTTGCCACTTCCCTTGTATTCGGGATTGTCGGATATTGGAGTCGGGTTCATTAGATACTCCAAACCAGGCTGCACGTCCTGATGCTGCGATGGAAATGTGATTGGCACTTGCCGGCAGCGTGTCTCATAACCGTAATATGGATACATTGGTATCACTTCGAAATCCTCCATTAATATAATATTAGAAGCAGGATATTCGCCCAGTTCGAAAATGGTACCCGTGATGTCACTTTTAATCTTAATGTTGTGCTATTGGTTAACGAAAGAAGACTACCTACCAGTATGACAACTATTGTGTCCTGTCAGTGCAACAAATTCCCTTGGTAACCTACCGATAACCACACCTTGTAAAGGGGCTATCACACAAGAAAATCATCCTTTCCATACATAAATTAAAGACAAAAGAGTAATAAGGCGGGAGAGTATGATTAGTTATATAGCTTTAGGCGATTCGATCACTTTTGGTCAGCAAGCAAGTTCTAGCTGTAAAGCATATCCATCTAGAGTTACCTCGATGCTAAAATTAAAGGGAATTCAGGCAAAACGATTCGTGATTGCCCAACCCAGTTGGACTAGTGCTGACCTTGCAGAAGAGATCTATGCAGATCCTTCGCGCCTTAGTTGTGCTAAAGTGGTTACAGTATGGATCGGCGGCAATGATCTGATTCATTTTGCCTTGTCCTCGCTCCGAGAACCCGCTACACCAATTCTAGAGATGATGAACCGGTTTAAAAGAAGACTTGATATAATACTTGGATTGGTCCGTATTATGGGAGTGAAACACATCATCTGCTGCACCCAATACAATCCATTCCCAAACAGCGTAATTGCTGTGGATGCCATTCGCACTATGAATCAACTAATTACTGCCTCCGCGAAAACAAATTGTTGTCTGGTTGCCCGGGTGGATCGGTGGTTTTCCGGTAACGAGCACAGTTTAATATACGGATACCGCGGTGGGCATGCAGAAGATGCTTTACGCGGTTTCGCAGCGGTACATCCAAATGATCAAGGACATGAGGTCATTGCCAAGGGACTGTTCTCCTCTATTTATCCATTGATTCGCCAGTGATGAGTTGAATTCGGCTGGTCCCTTGCCAAAACCGGGCTTCCGTTTAAAAAAATAAAAGCCCAACAGCCGAAACAAATGGAGTATGCCTAAACAATGAACTCTACAAACACAGGACTCCTCAAGAGTCCTTTTTTGGTCCAATTTCTCACTTTCACCTTAGCCCGAATCCTCGGCTCCACGTAGACGTGATCGCGATCCTCCCCCGTGATATATGGCTTGATCACCTGGAAGAATGCCTGCTTCTGCGCCGGCGCAACTCCAAGCTCAATTATCCCAGCGGGGCGATTCCGGCCATCCCTCTGAACCGATGCTAACCAGCCGAACTCTGCTTTCTTCCAACCACTGATCGTCACTTCCGCATAGGACCAGTTGATGATCTTCTGCCAATTGGGGCTCCGCTGTCCGACCGAGTAAACCGACTTCTTCCGCTTGCCCACTATCCCTTCCATTTGCCGTGCCACCATCTCATTAAACAACTGCTCGCCTTCCCGCTCTATGTAAGGTACGACACTGATCCGCGGGTTCCCGAAGTCGATGCTGGCAAGGAGCTCCTTTCGTTCCATGAGCGACCAACCGCGCACGTCCCACCCTCGGTACCGAAGGATGTCGAACACAATGTAGTTGGCCGGCAGCGTGGCCGATAGCCGGAGCACCTTGTCAGCCTTGCGCGCCTGGAATCGCTCCATCACGGATTCAAAGTCAATCACGCCGGTAGACTGATCGACGCAAGCGACCTCTCCGTCAAGTAAGATGTCGTCCTCTGCTAGATCGTAAAGTTCTGGGTATTGAAGAGTACAATCATTATTATGGCGAGTATACAACCGCGAGTTCCCGTCCTGGCGGGTGAGCAGCAGCCGATGTCCATCGATTTTCGGTTCGAATATAAAGTCTGGATGTGTAAATGGGTTTTTGGCTGTTTCGAGTAGCATAGGGGAAATAAACATAATCATCACCAGTGTAATCGTACCACTATAGGCTTTTGAGAGGTATTGGGGGTTAGTGGAAATAATAAAGGAGGCCCTAAATTATGAAGCAGGGCAATAAAATTCCACATGACTGAGACGCATGCCTTTTACATATATAAGTATTCTTGTCAAAGAAAAAAGAACAGCCAGGGACTAACCCCGCCTGTTTCTCGGACAGATATTATTTATTGTCACTTGATATCCCTAAACCGCTGTATAATCTCGGGGAGGAGGAAGAGTGATCCGAAAATAACCATAAACCCGACATCAACCCAACGCTATCCGTAGATCACTCTTTCATCTGAGGCATTTGTGGAACTCATTAAGCAACTTAAGCTTAGAGATTCTTATGCCGAACGTTCGCTATATAACAGGGTAGAAGACCTGGATCAAGCCGTAACCTAAATTACCTATTGGGTTGAACAACGGGGGTCCTTCACTTGGAACGGCTGTTTTTGCTTCAATCAACAATGAATCGACCAGTCTCTACTTCTTGACTATCTTCCCATGTAACAACAACAGGAGCAACATACACCCGATTCCAATTGCGGCCCCGAGCGTATCAACCGCCACATCTATCAATAAGGGCGTACGGTCCCCGGTAAGGCTCTGATGAAACTCGTCTGATCCCGCATACAAGAAGCAAATCAGCAGGCTGTACAGAAACAGCAGTCCCCGCCGTTTCATATGCCCTAGTGCAAATGCCACAGTCCCTCCCAGACAGAAGTATATGAATAGGTGCGCCCCCTTGCGAATAAAAAACTCCACAAACCCGGGTACCCCAAGGCGATTTATGCTGACGGTCTCACCGGCATAGTTAAACTCAATATTGGAGAACTGTTCGGAGATCATTTGCTCAGGAAGCAACTTATGAAGCTTCGGTCTGAGGTCTTGCTGATGGTAAGGCTGGGAGGAGAAATAAAAGATAACAGCCATAATAAGGACGGCTGGTATCCACCTGATGGTTGTACTTGTCTTCCTTTGCATGTCGTCCCCTTCCTGGCTAGCTAGCCAATCTTCAATCACATTCATGTAGAAATCTCGTTAGTCGCTTCGGATCGCGGTTATGAAGTCGTCCAGTTCATAGATGAAGCCGAATAGGATCGATATCCGCCAAAGTGCAATGGCCTTCGCCCCTTCATAGGGTGCCGACTCTTTCGTCTCAATGGCCGTAACGGCTTCTCTAATCGCGGAGCAGGCAAGTCCTCGTCTGGACATGTCCAGCATTCCACCAGGAGAGGACAACAGACACCCATCAATGGCAAAGCCGATATACGTGATGATCGATGTCATATTGCCGATGAATTCCAGGGAACACATGTTCACTCTTGAATTTCTGAATCCGTCTGAGGTAAGAATCCGGCTCGGTGCCCCTCTTTTCAACAGTTGTTTGAGATGGCGCGGCTGTAGCCGGGAAGCTGCTGGTAATAGTCTCCTGGGAAGAGAACATGGAACACCTTCATCCCTGCCTTCCGCACCGCTTGCAGCAGAGTGGGGAACACCATCGCGGCAATTTCATTCGATCATGTCAAGTATTCAACAGAGCGGTATCTGCCTGAAGACTCTTCGGGTGTCCCGAACGCACCAGCGTGCATCACAACGATTGCCGAACGGTTCAGATCGAATTCATAATCTGTCTTGGCCCAGCCGCCAAACCCTCCTGCAGGAATCTGGAGACTGAAATCTGCATCATGCTGTCGGTAATAACAAGTCGGCATTCGGACGATGCTCATATGTATTACCTCCTAATTGTGAATCATTCTCTCATCATACGACCAATTGCTAACATAATGCTACCTTAACACAATTGGAATCAAATATTACATATCCCGAATTCGCGGCACAAGATGCGGATCGTACGGTTATCAAGCCTCCTACGAATCATGATATAATGCTTGCATCATCCGAGTAATGGGAGGCCCCGCACTTGTTTACTCGTAAATCATCGGCTGTCGAGCCTTACTCGGCCTGTCACTTCTGGTTACTGCTTGCGGCGGAAGAGAGTATTACCGGTTACAACTACGAGCCCTGGCACATCCGCTATGTTGGGATTGACATCGCCAAAGAAATTTCCGAACGTGGTATAACGCTAGAGGTATACTTCCAGGATGCCGTGCCTGTCAACAAGTAATGATGTACTTGTGCTAACAATCTAAGAAGACGAATAAGAAGCCCGGACAATGGAGTCCGGGCTTCTATTATGTAAGGTGCGTATTCCACAACTCTCGCTCGTTATCGGGCCAAGCCATTTTTGTATTCCTGACAAGCGAGACAAGTTGAAACATCGACGCAAGTCGGATTCATCTTGCCAGTGAACTTCGTACAGTAAATCGGGGTCTTGAATTCAATATTCGAAGAAATCATCGAGCTGTAAGCGCAATTTCCAATCAATTCGACAGTTAATCGATGCAAATCGGTCTTCAACTGCTTCACTTC
This sequence comes from Paenibacillus sp. P4_E11, assembly GCF_056401635.1. Classification (NCBI taxonomy): domain Bacteria; kingdom Bacillati; phylum Bacillota; class Bacilli; order Caryophanales; family Paenibacillaceae; genus Paenibacillus; species Paenibacillus sp. P4_E11. The sequence continues at coordinate 60,900 of NZ_JBFUIX010000009.1, forward strand.
TTCCATTAATTAGCACCCCCTGACACTGATGTTGTCGCATTGCTAAACAATTAAAAGAACGCTGCCCATATGACAGCGTTCATAAGATCCGCTAGAGGGCAACCCGGCTGTCATAGCTTGCGCTGAAGACCCGTAGCTTTGCGTCCCCGTCTTTCGATCGGGTTTGCCAAATCATGCTAATGTACTACCAACCAGAGACTATAGTATCATAGATTCCCGCCCTTGTTTAATAGGCATATCGGACTATTTGTTATTCATGTTGTCACTTCGGCTTCCTGGCCTCGAATCGCAGTCTCACATAGTCCGCCATCCAGCCCTGTTCTCCATACAATGCTGGCCTAACTTCCTGTTCGATCTCCTGATAAACCGTCTCCAGCTGTTCGTTCGTCAACCCTGATGTGAAGGCTCCACCGAACATCCCGATCCAATGGAGAAGCCCATGTTCGCGGTCATTCAATGCCGTCGGACGTTGGAAAGTCACGAGACGATCGACCGTGAAGCCCTGATCTTCCAGCAGTGTGGCATATTGCCCTGCGGTCGGGAAATACCAAGGATTGCAGGCTATGGCATCTATACCGCGCCTCGTGACGGCCCGTTCCAGCGCCGTGGCAATGTGCGCTACGTTGCCCTTCGCGCCGAACTCGCCGACGAAGCGGCCGCCGGGCCGCAGCGCATCCCAGACGCCGCGGATCACATCCGCCGGGCGCTTCATCCAGTGCAGCGCCGCATTCGAGAAGACGGCGTCATAGGACGGTGATGTGCGGAAGTCTTGTGCATCGGCGACCTCGAATGGCAAGCCAGGGTACTTGGCCCTAGCCTCAGCAATCATCTCCGCCGATGCATCCATGCCTTCTACTTCCGCGCCTGATGAGGCGATCAGAGCAGTCAGATCACCGGTACCGCAGCCCAGATCAAGTACCCTCATGCCGGACTGGGGATCAAGCCAGTTCACGACTCCCTTGCCGTACTCCGAGACGAAGCCCAGCTGATTGTCATAAAGCCTCGAGTTCCATACCTGACTTATGTTGATGCTCGTTGTTCCTTGATCCACACTTGCTTTCTTTTCCATAATAGCAGCTCCCTTGATTAAATGATCTAATTCTTTACTTGTTGGTTTCATTATGATCCCAGTCCAGTTATACGTCTAATATATAGAAGCTTTAATATTAATAGGTAATTCCTATAATAGGATGACATAATAATTCCTGCACCTCACTCGATTTCATTTCGTCGGACTTGCTGGAATTATTAATTATTTGTAATGAAACTTGATATCTGTTACAGTGCCATAGGAATGTTTATTGATTCGGGAGGGTATATTGATTTGTTAACAGAGACAGCAAAACCAGAATTAACTCCAATGCCGATATTCAGGTGCAACAATAAGGAATGCAAAGCATGGATTCGCGAGGAGCTCGCTTCATCACCTTCACCAGATTGTCCGTTGTGTAAGGGGAAGATGGTTCGCAGCTTCAAGCATCTACCCAAGCTCGCTAAGACGCCCAAGCCAAGGAAGCGTCCTTAACTGCATTACGACCTCATAGCATACAAAAAAGTCCGGAACCTGCTGACATTCAGCTAGCTCCGGACTTTTATTTTGGTGGGGTTCTTTAGCGATTCAGGAGGCTTCCTACATAGCGCAGCAGCTCATTGGCTGAACCGGTCGTATAGCCATGCTCATCAACGAGTCGTTTGATTACTTCGTTGATTTTCTTCAGTTGGTTCTCATCTGGCGTTTTCGTCGACGTCGTAATCTTGACAATATCCTTCAAGTCCGTGAATAGCTTCTTCTCGATTGCTTCACGAAGCCGTTCATGACTGCCGTGCTCGAACTTCTTGCCCTTGCGGGAATATGTCGACATGCGGATGAGAATCTCTTCACGGAACGCTTTCTTCGCATTCTCTGACACCCCGATCTGCTCCTCAATCGAACGCATGAGTCGCTCATCCGGGTCCATCTCTTCACCGGTCAACGCATCCTTGATCTTCTGCCAGTTGCAATACGCCTCGATATTGTCCAGGTAATTGTTGAACAGCGTCTTGGCCGACTCCTCGTACGAATAGACGAACGCTTTCTGCACTTCTTTCTTCGCCAGCTCATCGTATTCCTTGCGGGCTACGGAGATGAAGTTCAAATACCGCTCACGCTCTTCCTTCGTGATAGAAGGATGTTGATCTAACCCGTCCTTGAGCGCACGCAACACGTCCAGGGCATTGATGAATTCAAGATTTTGCCGGATCAATGCGCTCGATATCCGATTGATTACATATCGTGGATCGATGCCGGTCATGCCCTCTTCAATATACTCGTTCTGCATCTCCTTGAGGTCGGCGTCCTTGAAGCCTTCCACCGTTTCTCCATCGTACAGGCGCATTTTCTTGACCAGATCCATCCCTTGCTTCTTGGACTCCTTCAGCCTCGTCATGACAGAGAAGATCGCAGCAGCCTTTAGCGAGTGAGGGGCGATGTGGATGTGCTTCATGTCACTCTGTTGGATGAGCTTGCGGTAGATCTTCTCCTCCTCCGACACCTTCAGGTTGTAAGGAACAGGCATCACGATCATTCGCGACTGGAGCGCTTCGTTTTTCTTATTGGAGATGAACGACTTGTATTCGGATTCATTCGTATGGGCCACAATGAGCTCATCGGCAGAAATGAGCGCGAACCGACCTGCTTTGAAATTGCCCTCCTGGGTGAGCGATAGCAAGTTCCACAGAAACTTCTCGTCACACTTCAGCATCTCCTGGAACTCCATCAGCCCGCGATTGGCCTTGTTCAGTTCCCCATCGAAACGATAAGCCCGTGGATCGGACTCCGTACCGAATTCCGTAATGGTGGAGAAGTCGATGCTGCCCGTGAGATCGGCGATGTCCTGCGATTTCGGATCGGATGGACTAAACGTCCCGATGCCAACTCGTTCTTCTTCCGAGAGGAAGATTCGTTCGATCATGACCTCTTCGATCCGGCTGCCAAATTCGGTTTTGAGCCGCATCGCGCAAGACGGACAGAGGCTGCCTTCAATCTTGACGCCTAACTCGCGTTCGATGTCGGCACGGAGCTGGGCTGGCACCAGATGCAGCGGTTCCTCATGCATCGGGCAGCCTTTGATCCCATAGAGCGCCCCATCCGGCGTCCGGGAATAACGTTCCATCCCACGTTTCAGCATCGTCACAATCGTGGATTTCCCGCCGCTGACCGGCCCCATCAGGAGCAGGATCCGCTTTTTCACATCGAGGCGTCTGGCTGCGGAATGGAAATACTCCTCGACGAGCTTCTCAACGGTCCGATCGAGCCCGAATATTTCATCTTCAAAAAACTTGTATCGTTTCCGCCCATTCTCCTCAGTTATCCCGTGCCAAGCAATCATATCGTACACGCGCGAATGCGCGGTTTTGGCTACACCGGGATTGGCTTTGACAAGATCGACATACTCGGCAAACGTACCGCTCCAGGCGGCTTGTTCCTGCTCCCGACGGTGCTCCGATATCCGTTTAAAAATGTCCATGGTGCCCTCCTCTCATCTGTACACGGCTAAACGCGCTTTCCTGTTCTGAGCTATTCCCTTTTGTATGTCTAGTTGTAAGCCGATGCTGAAGACCATCATGAAAACCAATGCAAGCCGATTGTGTACCGAGTGCGAGCCAACTCTGTGTCAATTCTGATACAACTCCGTATTCTTAGTGATACCGCAGTTGACTGCGGATTTCTTGACGCTGGGGTTTAGATTAGCAGTGTATTACATCCATATGCATCAAGCCCTGCGAAGTTGCCCAAAAATTTGCTTGAAGAAAGCTCAACTTTGCAATTATGGTATAATGATCGTGAGTTATTGTCAGGAAATATGACACATCGAACAAGTAAAGGAAGGACGAACAGGATGGCGATCCAAAGCGAAACCGAGCTTTATCTTCCTGTCAAAACATATTGGGAAACGCTAGGCTATGAGGTGAAGGGCGAGGTCAAGCATTGCGATATGGTGGCAATCCGCGGGGATGAGCCGCCTATCATTATTGAGCTGAAGAAAACGTTTAATCTACCTCTCGTCATTCAGGGAATCGATCGGCTGCAGCAAGCCGACAATGTGTATTTGGCTGTGGAGCTGCCCGCCACGGGAAGGGCGCCGCACCAGTTGAAGTGGTCCGAGCTATCCCGACTGTGCCGCATGCTCGGACTAGGCCTCATCACGGTGCGATTCTACTCGAGGCGCAAACCGAAGGTCGAGCTGCTCTGTCATCCTGAGCCTTACACACCGCGACGCAGTAAGGTGAAGGCTACTCGCTTGCTGTACGAGTTCAAGGAGCGCTCCGGCGACTACAACGTGGGCGGCAGCACGAAGCGCAAGCTCGTCACGGCCTACCGCGAGAAGGCGCTCTACTGTGCGTATTGTCTGCAGCAGAGCGGACCTTCGAGCCCTCGGCAGCTGCGAGAGCGAACCGAGAACGCGAAGGTGCAGCCGCTGCTGCGGGACAACGTCTACGGCTGGTTCGCCCGCGTCGAGCGTGGCGTGTATCGCCTGACCGACGCAGGCGAGCAGGCGCTGGAGCAGTACGCGGACATCGTCGCGCATATGCTCTCGGGCAAGGCCATTGCTGCGGCGGTGGCGCGGGATTGATGCTGCACGGTCGATTTCCGGCCCTACAGGGGGGGGCGGCGGCGTTTCGTTGCTGCAAAGCCGATTTCCGGCCTTACAGCGGGGGGCGACGCCTTTTCGTTGCTGCAAAGTCGATTTCCGGCCTTACAGCGGGGGGCGACGCCTTTTCGTTGCTGCTAGGCCGATTTCCGGCCCTACAGCCGGGGTAGCGACGCCTTTTCGTTGCTGCTAGGCCGATTTCGAGGCTGTCGATTCATTTCTCGAGCTGTAAGACGATTTTTTCGTCTTACAGCTCCTGCGGCTGGCGTTTCTCGGGCTGCAAGACCGATTTCGAGGCTGTCGATTAATTGTGAACAAGAGGAGTGGAAAGTGAAAAAGAGGACCCTGGCGAGTTTTGGCTTGAACCTCCTTACCGCGAAATCCCTTATACAATCAAACAAGATGTTTGAGCATAAGGGTCCTTTTTCACTTGGAACGGCCGTCTTAGCTTCTATCTACAATGAATCGACAGCCTATTTTTCGTCTTACAGCACCTGCGTGGAGGTTCAAAAAATTTTTCACTTGGAACGGCCGTTTTCCCGACAAATCCGCAACCGCTTACAGAATAAAATAGGAGGCCCAACAAAAAATAAAAGGAATGAATCTAGTGTTCCTCGTATATGTATATAGTAGAAAAGTCCTGCTAGCTGCTAGGGGTACGATATTGAATCGTGGCGGTGTCATAGATGGGCAAAAACAAGATGGTCAGCGTAATGACGATTTGGATGATCGTGACTGCAGTGGGAATTGCAGGTTGCACGAAAAAAGAAAGCAGTCAGTCTGTTTCGCAGAAGTCGGCGAACTCAACCGAGTCTGCATTCGGATCGACTGCGAGTTCAGCCACCGAACCTGCAGCCAGATCAGGATCCGGATCAAGGTCTGGATCTGAAGTAGGATCAAGATCAGGACCTAATCCAGCATCAGGAGTGTCGGCTGGATCATCACCATCTCATGCATCACCCGATTCCAAATCTGCAACCGCTTCCTCATCTCCATCTGTCTCTATATCGAGTTCTCAGTCTTCCGCACATGGAACAGGGGAGCCATCCCGATCCAATCCGCCTAACGAACAGTCGATGTCGATGAGCCTCTCAACGTCGGGTCACCCGGACACGAAAGCAGAAGTGTCTGTCGTACCCATTCAACCTGCACCTGCACAGCCAAATGCCAAGCTAATTTCCCCGGAGCCAACGCCGTCACAGCAACATCAACAACAGCAGAAACCTATAGAAACAGCCCATATTACCCGTATCCCGGTATTAAATTATCATAGTATAGGTACAGAACCCGACAACAATGCCGTGCTCGATCCTAAGAAGCTAGAAGAGCAGATGGCTTACTTAGCCAAAGAAAAGTATACCCCTCTAACGCTGCAACAGTTCATCGACATATGGGAAGGCAAGCTGCAAGCTCCGCCGAAATCTGTATTGCTCACATTCGATGACGGCTATGCAGACAATCATGAACAGGCACTGCCGATATTGAAAAAGTACGGGTTCCACGCCACCCTATTCATGTCGCCTGGATCAGTAGGCGATGGCTGGTATATCGATTGGAAGCAAGCCAAGGAGTTGCAAGAAGCAGGCTGGGACATTCAGCCACATGGGATGACGCACCCTCAACTAACCAAGTTAACGGAGGAGAAGCAGCGAGTAGAAATTGAAGAATCGGCCAAACAACTCGAAGATCATCTCGGGATCAAGTCGGAAGTATTCTGTTATCCTTACGGCCTGTTCAATAAAACTACGATCAAACTATTACAGGAAAACAAATACAAGCTGGCATTCACAATTGATCAAGGGTTTGCGGATACATCTCAAAACCCTTATGCGCTCAAACGATTGTTCATCGGAGGGTCGGACAGCTTGAACACGTTCATCCAGAAGTTGACGAAAGGGTGAGCTTGCCCGATAAAAGTTTGTTCATCCAAATAGCCGCTTGGCTTCCTTCACCCATCGCAATCGTCACCTGCTCAGCATGAACAGCGACATCGCCTGCGGCCCAAACACCAGATACATTCGTCATCTTCGTACGGGGATCGGTTACAATGTGGCGGTTCTCGAGACGTTCGACGCCCAACTGCCGCGCCAAGTCTGAATGTACGCGATTCCCCCCGAAGGCGATGAATCCACGTTCACCGGCAACAATTCTGCCAGTGCTCAACTGCACGCCCTCGAAGCAACCATCATCCGACTCGAGTACGCGTTCGATCGGCTCGGCGATATATTCGATTCCATGCCGCTCCAGCTCTTGAAGCGAGACCAGCTTGACATCACTCTGCTCATGGTTCACATACACCAATCGTTCGCTCCAATGTGTCAGGGTTAGCGCCATGTTCGCCCCTACGTCACCAGCACCCAGCACGATCGTCTTGTGCCCCTTGATTTCATAGCCGTCGCAATCGGGACATACATATACCGACTTGCCCAGGCAGCATTCCAATCCAGGTAAATTCGGAAACCGATCGAGGATGCCAGTCGCCAAGAGCAGCACACGGCCTACATATTGCGAACCTCCCGGACCTACCGGATCTCTCGAACCCTCGACTACCTTCCCGGTCAGTCTGAACCCTCCGCCTTTCTTCACGGGCAGCATCACTGCCTCTAAGATCTCGTCAAGCACGAATCGAACCCCCACAGCCTCAGCCTGCTGTCGCCCCAGACGGCGAAGTTCGGGCCCAGATATGCCATCAGGCCACCCCAGCACATTATGATAACTGCGGCATAACGTGGAGCGACCTCGACCCGCATCAATAACCAATACGCGATAGCCGTACCTGCCAAGCTGCAGAGCGGCCTGCAGTCCTGCAATTCCCCCGCCAACAATAATCCCGTCCGCATCATAAGCTTGTTCAGTAATGTTTCTCGGTTCCATATGGCTCCTTCGGTTTTTTTTACAACCTACTATGCCCAAAAACAACAATTCCATCCGAAGGTTTCAGTATGGCCTCGATTCCCAAGTTGGAATAGTTTGAACTCCGATTGCTCACAATGATTGCAAAGACCTCAAATTCATGATCGAATGCAGCACATGACGCAACCATTATGTCGTTACAGGCGTCTATGTACATTGCCTGCGTGCTGCAACACAATCAGGAAGCCAAGGTGACGGTCGAATCGTACAAGCCTGTGCAAATCGGGAGGGACCGGCATGAAGGCGTTGATTGTGGATGAAGAATTGCATGTTCGAGATACCATACGTTCGTTGACAGATTGGAACACTCTGGAGATTGATACTGTACTAGAAGCTAATTCTTGCCTATTGGCCAAATCCATTCTGGAGCATGAGCGTCCTGAGATTGTGATCACGGATATGATGATGCTGCTCTGTAACGGAATGGATATGCTGGAATGGATACAACTTCGGGCGATTCCTTGTAAAATCATTGTGATCAGCGGGCAGTATGATATGGAGTTCATGCGGCATGCGGTGAAATACGGAGGGAGCGTCTACTTGCTGAAGCCGCTTGATCCCGTACAGCTGCAACAAGCGCTGCTCAATGCGGTGAAGAGCTGGAAGCAGGACGAGCAACTGCGAGTGCAGGAGCATCAGCACAATATGGAGATGAACCGGATCAAGCCCGTGTACAGAGATAAGCTGCTGTCTACGCTATTGAAGGACAATTCCGAGTTTCACATGCTCCAGGAACATCTGTATCAGGAATTTCCAAGTATGAAGAACGCAACCGTCTGTACGATTGCCGTGTTGAGTCTGGATACGATGGAGCAATCCATTCGGGAGCGATTTGCTTACCGCCTGGATTTGTTATATTTCTCGCTGATTAATATTTGCAACGAAATTCTGGAGAGGAAACAAGCCGGCACCGCCTTTCGCAATTGGACCAATGACAGCGAGATCATTATTCTCTTATGGAACCACTTGTCTGATACGGAATCGATCATAAGCCAGGTAAGCCGAAGCATGCGGGAGACGCTTCGCGCCGAGTTCGACTTCGGAGTCGGTCGGCAGAAACATTTTCCCGAGCAACTGCATGAGTCGTATAAGGAAGCTCGTTCTGCACTCCGCAACCGCAATCTGCTGGAGAAGGGGAGCCGAATCACGATATACGAACAGCATTCGGAGGAGCGGCCCGGCGCCTTGCGCTTGACTGATTTCGAAGAGCACATTCGAATGGCCGTCCGCAGTGGGAGACAGGAACAGATCGAAGAAGCCGTGAATCAGTGGATTGCAGCCGTCGTGGCTCTGGAGCGGATCACCATCGAGCAATTGGAGTTGTGGGGGCACGAATATAATATGCTGAAAGCAAGGTGGGTTGAAGATCTATTCATGGAAGAGGTTCCCGAACTGAGATTGCCTTCGGAAGGGACACCATTCATCGTACCTATGGATAGCAAGGGTAGAATCTCGATTGAGTTATGGCAGCAAGAGCTTACTGAAAGCATGCTGCGGCTCGCCAAGCGACTGCAAGCTCATCATCTGCAGGGAGCCAACATCCTATTCGACATCGCCCGATACCTCGATCAACACTATGCTCGGGATCTGACTCTGCAAGATCTGGCCGACCATTTTTTTCTAAGCCGTGAATACATTTCGCGCAAGTTCAAACAGCAGTTCGGGGAAAATGTGATTGAATATCTTAGCCGGGTCCGGATCGACAAATCCAAGCTGCTGCTGCATAATCCTTTGTTGAAAATAGCAGATGTGGCCCAGGCGGTCGGCTACCAGGATGAGAAATATTTCAGCAAAGTTTTCAAAAAACGGGTGGGCGTTTCGCCAAACGAATATCGAAAAACGACGAAATTACTAGAAACTGTCGAATCAAATTGATAGAATAGTAGAAGAGGTGAAACCGCATGAATACACAATTGGAATCTGTCGCCACTCCTGCTATGGCTCCTGCGCGTACGAACAAATCTACTAAAGCCGTCACATCGCGCAGAAAATCGTACATACTCTTCTTCATGAGCTGGTTCTTGCTTATCGCTACGGGGATTCTCGGAGCGGTTTGGTATACGCAGCATATTAAGCAGCAGATCACCGCCGAACTATCGAATCAGACTCAGTTGCAGATCCAGACTCTGCAAACCGACTATCAGAAGCAATTGGACACCCTGAAGGACAGCTTCACTTCGGACATGTCCAAACTGCAAGCGAAGGTCGATTCGTTCAATGAACTGTTGGCCTTCTCCAAGGATAGCGCCAACAGCAAGACCGACAACAGCAACCAACTGTATACGCAACTACAAGAAGTGAAGAAGAAGCTGGATGAGCTGAAGAAAAACTTGGATGTGCTGCAATGACAATAACAATCAGGGAAATGAATCGATTCTTCTTGCTCGTGTGTGCCCCGTTCATGGGCATCATGATCTGGATGATGGCCACTTCCTGGTCGATTTCGCTCTCGCTCCCGCATAAGGCATCGTTGCAATTATTCTCAATCTCAGGAGCTGCAGCGCCAGTTAGTCAGGGACTCGACAAAGCAAAGACCGATGCTGTTGCTATTGGGGGGACGATCGAGAAGACGTTCCAGCAATATCAACAGAGTGCGACAGATATGAGTGTCATGCTGCAGTTGGCCGTAGCACAGGCAAGCAGGCCGGAGCAAATATTCGACAATCGGATGTCTGCCCAGATGGGCAAGCCGGTACGGACGATCACATCGGGCAATATTGACTTGAAGCTGTATCAATTCTCAGATGCCAATTACAAAGGACATGCTCTGAAAGTGAATTTGAAGTCCGATAGTGCCATGAAGATGGCGCTAGCCAAAGACAAGATCGGCAACAGTGAAACTACTCTGGAAGCTACCAAACGTCTCGGTGCGGTCGCAGGTGTGAACGCGGGCGGCTTCGCCGATGATAACGGCGGCAGACGTTTCCCGCTGAGCACGACGATGCAGAATGGCAAATATGTATATGGCTTCGAGCCTTCGTTCGAGAACTTGGCGTTCGTTGGCTTAAGTACGGACCGTAAGCTAATCGGCGGGCGCTTCTCCAGCCAGAGTGAGCTGGACAAGCTGAAGCCGTCGTTCGGCGCAACATTCGTCCCGGTGCTGCTGCAGAAGGGCGTCAAGCAGGCGATTCCCGCACAATGGGCGAATTCGCCGAAGCGTGCCCCGCGTACCGTAATCGGCAACTTCGGCAACGATCAGCTGCTCATCATCGTCGCCGAGGGCTACGATGAACGCGGCAACTCGGGCGCGACGCTCGCCGAGCTGCAGGATCGGCTCGCGTCGCTGCGTGTACGCGATGCCTACAACCTGGACGGAGGCGGTTCATCCTCCCTTGTCGTGGAAGGACAAGTCATTAACAAGCCGTCCGATGGGCGCCTCCGCTCGCTGCCTACGAACTTCCTGTTCTTCAAGTAATGCACCGGGGAAATGGTGAACACGAAATGTTCACATTTGAACATTTTCTTTTTCAGGACAGTTGGGTATAATAAATGTGATAAGAACGCAACGGAAAGAGGTGCTAACACATGGCAATATTCACTTCGACAACTTTTTGGCTGGTCATCGTTACGTTTGCTCTGTTCATAGTAGCCATGATGACGTCTTCTTACAACGAAGACCGTACGAAAGGTTTGTAATAGGTGTAAGTAAAGACCGTCCGGGAATATTACCGGACGGTCTTTTGACGTATGCATTCAGTTTGGCGTGCGGGGAGGAAGCAGTTAGGGAGTTCCCCCCATTGTCCTTTTTAATCCCCTTATGGCCGAAAAAGGATTTCTGGGGGCATTGGCCCAATATTTTCCGCGTCTGTATATAGATTAGCCCAATCGCTTCTGCTTCAGTAATTTTTGATAGGTTGAGCTGGTACCTTGCGCGGATTCTTATTGTCGATGCGGCAGGATTCAGCGCCGTCTGATCCAATTGCTGTTATAAAGGGATACCCGTATGGGAAGCATCGAGGGAGGCATCCCTTTTTAAAGGCGAACGCTTCGCTTTTCCAGATTCAATTGATCCACTCCGCTTGAGTTGGCGCCTCGTGCGATTATACCTGCAAACATTAAGCTGCTTTCCGTCTGTATGCACGCACCGCAAATAGATATGCGACGATCAGTATCCCTAAGCACCACGCAAGAGCGACCCAGATATCATTGCCTACCGGTTGACTTGACAATAGAGCACGGATGGTTTCTACGATAGAGGTCACCGGCTGGTTTTCGGCAAAGATGCGTACGACTGACGGCATCGTTTCGGTCGGCACAAAGGCCGAACTGATAAAAGGCAGGAAGATAAGCGGATAGGAAAACACACTAGCACCTTCCACCGATTTCGCGGACAGTCCGGCAATCGCCGCGACCCAAGTCAAAGCCAGCGTAAACAGTACGAGTATGCCGGCTACGGCAAGCCAAGACAGTACCCCCGCTGACGAGCGAAAGCCCATAATAAGCGCTACGAGAATGATGACGACAACCGAAATGACGTTGGATACCACCGAGGTCAGCACGTGCCCCCACAGCACGGTGGAACGCGCAATCGGCATGGAGTGGAACCGCTCAATGATGCCCCGTTGCTTATCCAAAAACAGGCGGTAAGCCACATAGGCCACCCCACTAGCAATAGCCATTAGCAGTATGCCGGGCAACAGGTAGTTCACATAGTTATCCGTACCGGTTTGGATTGCGCCGCCAAACACATAGACGAACAGCAGCATCATCGCAATCGGAGTGATGCAAACTGTGAAGATGGTGTCCATGCTTCGCAAAATATGGCGCATGGAACGTCCAAGCATCACGCTCATGTCGCTGAAAAAATGTTCATTCATTGTTACTTTTCCTCCTTTTTACCGATGATTGCGAGGAATATCTCCTCCAATGAAGGTTGTTTTTCCACGTACTCCGTCTTTGCGGGCGGGAACAGCTTTTTCAGTTCCTCAAGCGTGCCATTGGCAATAATCCTGCCCCTATGCAAAATGGCAATTCTATCGGCAAGTTGTTCAGCCTCATCCAAATACTGAGTGGTCAGGAATACCGTCGTGCCACCGTCGGCAAGCTCCTTGACAATCCTCCAAGCCTCAATGCGTGCCTCGGGGTCAAGCCCAGTGGTCGGCTCGTCGAGGAAAATGAGCTGCGGTTTTCCGATCAGGCTCATGGCAATGTCGAGCCTGCGGCGCATACCGCCCGAATAGGCGGACACCCTGCGGTCGGCGGCGTCGGTCAAGCCGAAGCGATTCAGTAAATCATCCGCGACATGACGCGGATTCTTAAGGTGTCGGAGTTTGGCGATCATGATAAGATTTTCCCGCCCGGTCAATATCTCGTCCACGGCGGCAAATTGCCCGGTCAGACTGATCGCACGCCGCACATTGTCGGGTTTTGACGCGACGTCAAATCCGTTTACGGTGGCGGTGCCTCCGTCCTGTTTGAGCAGCGTGGTGAGGATTCTGACAATCGTCGTCTTGCCCGCGCCGTTGGAGCCAAGCAGGGCGAAAATCTCACCTCGCTTCACTTCAAAATCGACGCCTTTTAGGACTTTTGTGTCCTTGAAAGACTTTCGCAGACCTTTCACTTCAATTGCTTTTTCCATCCTGATATCCCCCCTTTACTTTCTTTTATCTGTAACTTTTTTCATGGCCTTGTTAACTTCTTGGTTAACAGATTCTTGATAGATGTCAGCGTAAGTTTTTGAATCTTTGATTAGATCGTCGCAGAAAGCCGCTACGTCACTGCCCGTCACTTCGAGCACGCCTTTCCCCAAGGCCGCGCCCTCTTCAAAAAGATCGACAATCCCCGAGAGCAAACCCGTCCCGTCGGTTAGCTCAACAGGGCCRACCTTAAAAAGATATTTTTGAATCTCTTTATAAACAATCTGATAATCTTGCGGGAGCGCTTTGACACGCGCCACATGCGCTCGCCACTCTTTTTTGCCTTCGATGATATCTCGTATTCTCATTTTATCCCTCCTATTTACCTAATTTTTTAGCGATATTCTTGTTGAGTTGCTCGCGCCACTTGTCGCGAAAAGACTTTGCCCCTTCTTCGCCGGCCAGCGCTGAACAGAAKCCTTTGATATCGTCACCCAAAACCTCTTGGACACTCTGACCGTCCGCCGCCGTTTCTTCGAGCAGGCCAAGCACACCGTCAAGAATTGGCATGAGGTTGCGACCGGTGAAATCGGAGTGCGGCCAAAGATTGGCATTAATTTTTTCCCATGCCGCTTGATAATCAGCCGGCAGTTTTTTGACTCGCGATTCAAAAGCTTTAAATTCTTTAGTCATGTCGCTGCCGGTGATTTTTTCCCAAAAATTCATYATTTTTTCTCCTTTAACTCGTTAATTTTTGATGATACGAACTCCCATTTTTCCCAGAACCTCCGCAGCTCCTCGCGCCCCGCGTCGTTGATCGCGAAAAACTTTCGCGGCGGTCCCATGTCGGAGGGCTTCTTGGTGATCTCCACTAACTTGTTTTTTTCAATCCGGATCAGGATGGTGTACACCGTTCCCTCCACAACATCTGTGAAGCCGAGGGCGTTCAGCCGCCGCGTGATTTCGTAGCCRTAGGTTTCTTTGCGGCTTATAATTTCAAGGACACAGCCCTCAAGCGCCCCTTTAAGCATTTCCGTTAGATTTTCCAGCACAATCACCCCTTGCTATTCTGTATCACTGGTATGAAGTGTTACTTACTACAGCTATAAAGTAWCACGYAGTAGATGGTTTGTCAATAGCGTTTGCTCTGACACGGATTTTACATTTTCAACTATCCTGCCCGTTCAACGAGGCTGCCGTTCTATGCTGGCAGTCTCGTCCTGTTGTTTATGGAACTAACGTGCCCGATAGTGTAGCTCTTAGGTATAGGATGTTGATAATAGTAGCGCTGATCGCAGAATTGCTACATAGCTTTCTTGACCTCTTGCACACCTTTTTCTCTTAAATTGAAGATCAACTTAATCGCCTCAGCTCGGGTTAAGTAATCTTCTCCGCGATAACCTTCTACAGTTTTTCCATCTGAAAAACTTCTGGCCAGCATATAAGAGATTGCCCGTGTGTCTTGCAACTTCAACCCATCAACGGCAACAATGATTTCCGCTGCTTTCTTACGAGTTATTCTCGAATCTCGCTTAGCTGCATCTTGATAACCGTCCAATGGTATATTGTACTTATTACTAAGACCATACACCTCGTCAGACCAGTGACCAAGGGATTGTGACTTAACATCGGTATTATCGAATTTAAGAGCCCTAAAGATGAATGTCATTAATTCAGCTTCCGTTATTCCACTTTCCGGTCTGAAAGTCTTGTTTTCATAACCTTGTATGATCTTATTAGTAATAGCCCAAGCAATCTCTGACTCAGCCCAGTGACCATTTACATCGTTGTAACTGGAGAGAATCTCATCAATTTTTGCCTGATTCTTTACATTCACCTCTATCGACAAAATCATATTTTGGTAATTTACGATTACTTTTGATTTACCAGTAGTTCCCGTAGTGGTGATGAGTCCATCACTAGATACTTGAACACTCGAACCTTGTGTACCTGGTACCTGCAAGAAGATGTAATATCAGAACGTATTCCAGTCAAATATTTGGCTTGGACATACAAATTCTTTGTTTCTCCAACATTCATAGTAATGGATGATTCCTCAGTATAGATGTAAACGATGATGTTTTCTATCGATTCATTCTGACCATAATAGGTATCACTTGTTACCGTTCCCTCACTCGAATCAGAAGCAGTAAAGGAAACTTCAGGAACTGAACTTTGATATCTGTTAGAATTGGCCTGTACTACTGACGACAACGACAATGATGCTAGTAAAGCAAGTGACACAACCTTCGATTTTAATTTCAATGTTATTATCCCCCCGATGCAAATTTCCCAACGAGGCTG
This sequence comes from Paenibacillus sp. P4_E11, assembly GCF_056401635.1. Classification (NCBI taxonomy): domain Bacteria; kingdom Bacillati; phylum Bacillota; class Bacilli; order Caryophanales; family Paenibacillaceae; genus Paenibacillus; species Paenibacillus sp. P4_E11. The sequence goes on from NZ_JBFUIX010000009.1 coordinate 76,324, forward strand.
CCGATCCATGCCGACAGCCTCGCCCTGGTTTCTTATTAAACTATCGTTCCCCGTCTAAATAGACGCCATCTAGAGTTTTTTGCCGGAGGTTGTCCATAGTGTGGGTGACCTTTTTTGTTCTCCTGTGAATCGATCCGGCAGCCACAATGGTGAGCAACAAGTTATCTTGTGCTTCTTCATCGATGACCGTTCCAAATATCATGCTCGCTTCTGGTTTGATTTTTGACTGTACCGTTTCCACAATCAGATTGACTTCGTCGATATGTATGCTATTAGAACCTGAAATATTTAGGATAATGCTATCCGCTTTGTTGATGTCGTCAACTAACTGGCGGTTGTTCAAGAGTTGATCCACAACAGCCTGTGCCCGGTTTTCTCCGGCGGCCCTGCTTATGCCGAACTGGGCATACCCCTTTTCCCTAATCAAAAATTTAATGTCTTCGATATCCACGGTAATTGTTGCTCGGATGAGGGACAACACACAATTAACGGCATTTTGCATAAATTCATCAGCTGTTTCAAGTGGCAGATCAAGCAGCATGTCCACGTATTCCCTCAAATTTTCGAGCGCTGCTTCGGCGTTCCCACTAGCCGCTTCCGCGATTACGCCGACCGTAAGGATGCCCATCTTCCGGGCTTCCCGCGCAATAAGCGGTACTGTCGAAGAGACAAATCCGCCATCCAGGCTGGCCAGCAGTAATAAGATATCGCTGCCTTTCATCGCACTCAAAATTTGAGTCCATTCTTCTTCAGCCGCTGAATCAGAAAGCAGGATTTTGCAGTAGGCTTTGGATTGCATTAAGATGCCTTTATCTTGATCCACGTGGATAATGTCCATTTTCGCGCCGTTTTCGGTCAGCTTGTTCAATGCGGTCATACTACCGCTACCTACACCGATGATTTTGACCGGCAAATCGTCCTTTAGTACCATACGGATATGCTCCTTCTTGTTAAGGATCACTTCACTTACCACTTCTAACGGTCAACCTGAGTGTTGTCACTGATTGCTGCCGCTAACGAGTGAAGAATCTCTATTTTTTCCGTAATTTGTGTGATTTCCTGATCCATTTTCTTTTGAAGCTCACCGATCATATGCAATACAGGCAATCTCCGATTTTCGGCCAGAACGGTCTTGATGTCCTGAAGAGAAAAACCGATCTTTTTCAAAAACATTATGATGCCGAGCTTTTCGATCTCAGGCGGCCCATAATACCGATAGTTCGAGTCCGAAGTTTTGGCGGGCTTCAAAATGCCGACTTCCTCATAGTACCTGATGGTGCGAATAGAAATCCCCATATCCAAAGACAGCTGCCCGATGCTGATCAAGCCCTCCACAACCACAACGCCCTCGTCCTCCCTTCTTTGTTTTGACCTATCAGCAGTATAAAGTCTTCCGCCACGGAAGAGTCAAGTACAGGCGAAATAATAAAGGTCCTCACGATAAATATTTTTTTGGTCATATCATGTTCCCTCCCGTTCAATAAGGCTGCCGATTTATGCCGGCAGCCTCGTCCTGGTTTCTTATTGAATAATCGTGTCCCGGGAGTCAGAYTCCATGCGTTATAATCGGCTCCCTTTTCGACCCATTCGCAAATGTCCTTTGGGTTTCTACTTATTCTCCCCCCATCGTGACTTTCCTTTTTTTAACTTTCTTTCCCGTTCGTTAAACAGATAATAAATAAAGCCCGCAATTCAAGCAGACTTCATTCGGCTAATGTTCTTGTCATCCGACATCGGACGGCCTGTCACGTGGGTATAGTTTCCGAATAATGACCGTGACAACAACTTTATTCCACTAAACCCAAAGAAGCCGCGATTTACGCGGCACTCTAATGAGATAAAGTTCTTGTCAACCGACACATGGCTGAGGTTAAGAGATCCTGAGCTCTTTATATTTATAAAATTAAAAAGTATTATATACATTTTCACATTCTTTCGCGGTCGGTTCATAAAAACAGTGCTTCTTCCATCGTCCTACGAACGGCTGATTATACCAAGTTGGCGGACATGGTCCGGGATTTTCGAACGTTCCTGGACGGAAATACCATAGGGAGAATTTTCCTGGCCAATTCCGCTCCCCATTCACAGCCCGTTGCGCCAGACGGCGTTCCCTCTCTCTTGCGTTTTGATAGTACATACCATGTTGCAATGCTTCGAACGCATGCGGCTGGTTGATCATTTGGGGAATTGTCCGGATTCCTTTAAAATCGGAGCAATTCGCTCTTATTCGGTTAATGCCAACATTTCCAACAAGGAGCATGYCCATTTCGCCTTCGGTCTCAGCTTCAGCTCGAAGCAACCTTGCCAACATATCAATATCCTGTTTCCTAGCTTTTACGACTGCCATTGGCTCACCTCTTTAGATTTCTATACACATCATATTGTAGGTGAGTCGGATGTGTTACTCTGGCAAAATATTGAGCGATAATAAATAGCCGTTCCACCACACTCTTCTGCCCGTTAGCGTAATGGTTATTGGCCCAAATACACAAAATTCCGCTCTATTTGTGATACGGTTCTCCGCGCTGTCTGTAACGGCAATTTTTATACAACCATCCCTAACGGGGAAAGCCTTTATAGATAGGACATGACATGAGTTTCGTTGTTGATCAAGCCCAAACTAAATGCTCTACGATTTGATAGAATCTTATTTTTGTATAATCAATTTCTGAAATTCCATAGTGTGTAAAGAATAATTCGACCCATTGCTTACCGAAGTTTCTGATAATGCTCTTCTCAGCTACTGCCAAATCGTAATAACGGTCCGCGATTCCACAATTCCCTAGATCAATAAATCCACTTATAGAATCATCAGCAATAATGATGTTAGGCAGGCTGTAGTCACCATGCGTAAATACTAAATCTTCTTTCAGTTCCCGAGGGTAATTTTCGACTTCAAGTAGCAACTTTTCAACATTGTCCTCACCAAACTTCCTATGCAACTCCGTTGAATCAAATTCAATCCCTCTTTTAAACTTGTATTGAATAATACTCATCAACCGCTCAAATGAATTATCAAATGGACAATCTTCAATTGAAACTTCATGAATTCTCCGAAGACCTTGTGCCAATAAAGAGATCATCTTTTCAGTATTTGTAGAAAACTGCTTATTGGAAGCTTCTATGCCTGGCAATTCAAGTGTTAATAAATACTCATAATTCCCCATCACACCGTAATCAATAACCTTCGCAACAGGTAACTTATTGTATAACCACAACAACTTTTGGGCTTGTCGTTCCAACGATTCAACATTACCTAGTTCTTGTATTTTCAAATATTTATTTACTCCACTTTTACCCTGAATATAATAAGTCTTCGCTGTATTTTCCCAACATAATGAAGTTTGGTCATCTCCAACTAACTTTAATAATTCAAGGGGTACTGTATCTTTTTCTTCAAAACTCATAATTTTCACCTCTATGGCTCAATCAATATCGTTTCAAGCACACTTTCGAACATATATCATATTCGTGACCTAGTACCAAGACCCCTTTTGCAGCACGAACGCTAGGCTGTCACTGTCACCAATTCGTAGTTTTCGTGGAACGTAACACTGAACTCGAAGTGTTCGAAGCCGTAGATGTCCCTTATGTCGAAGTCGATTGACTAAGTACACAATCGTCATCTGATCCAAAAAAGCCCGTTAAAACACTCTTGAGCCGACGTTTCGGGGACGAGTGACCTACCCCAAACCCATGCTGCTCAACACGCTTTAACAGGCTCCTGCACGTTTCACCCAAAAAAACTTGCCATTACTTGTGATAAGGTTCACTTCGATTGCTCTTAAAGAATTCTGCCCGTTGAATGAAATTTGACGACCTGAAAATTATATCCTTCTTCCGATATACAGTAAATGTGTAGCTATTTTTAGTATGTAAGGGTCTTCTGCCATCGTAAATCAATTTCATAAGCATCTCTTCTTCACCACGTGCAGACTTTACGTGCTCATTTTGTTGACTGTCAGAAGAATGTTCCATTGCTAATTTATTTGGTGCCAACTCCGTCAGCCATTCTCCAACAAACCCCTTCCAATGATTCAGGTTTTCAAAGCCTCGACAGTCGGTTATCTAAGGCTTAAACGGGATCGAAATACGTATTGTCGTTTACGACCGTGCCGGTGCCCGAATCGACGATGCCGGTCGAGCTTTGCAACCTCGTCCCGAAGATCAGTTGGTTGCCGTGAATCCGATTGTAGCTGTCTACGGCCGCGTTTACTTTGATCGCATTGTCCGACCCGTAGCGGACTTCATACTTCGAGGTCGCGTCCGGAACGGTCGTCCAGGCCGTAGTCACGACAGCGACTTTCGTGGTGCCGTTATACGAGGCAACATTTCGTTTCTGCCCGATCCCCGTCCCCGCGACAACAAAGAGCAGCATCCCGTTATATTCGCCCGATACCGCGGACGCCGTCGCCGCCAGCGTGATCGAATTGACGCCGCCCGCCGTGGCAGTGCCCGCATTTTTCAGCCGATTGCGAATGATGTTGCCCTGAATGCTGTTGAAACTCGACGCCGTCGCGAGTGATATATCCGTCCCGCCGGTATTGCCGCTTTCGTCAATGCAGTTGCCAAAGACCTGACAATGGGTAACCGTCGCCATACGCACGCTGGTCGATTTCACGTTCGTGAACAGGTTATTGGCCACCTGCACGCCCGAGGACATTTTCACGTCCATGGCGACCCCGTTCGGGTTGTGTATCAAATTCCCTTCCACCAAATGATTTTTAATAATCGACATGTAAACGGCCCCCTGATACGTATACAGCACGTCAACGACGTTGTTCTTGAAGGTAACGTTATTGACGTTCCAAACCGAGTTAAACGCGCCCATTTCCGTGCCGACAAACCGGTTCGAATCGACGACGATGTTTTCGACCGTACCGACTCTCCCGTTCAAGCTCAAGCCGTAATTGGCGTTGTTTTGGAACAAGCAGTTCACGATCGTCACATTTCGGCAAATCCCGCCTGTGTCGGGCTCAATGTCCATCCCGCATTGGGGCAGCGTGCCTCTCGTATTCTCGAATGTGCAGCCGTCGAAGAGCACGTTCTCGCAGTACGTCACGCTGACGCCCTGCCTTCGGTTGTTGTCGCAGCGTACATTGAAGAAAGCGACATCCCTGCTGGCCGTTTTTACTTTGTCCTGCCCGACGACCGCCCCGTCGCCCCAGCAATTTGCCAGGTACAGGTTGCGAATCCGCACGTGCGTGGAGCCGCCGATGCCGATGGCGAACCCATGCTCGCCGGTCGTCCCTGTATGCTCGTCCCGCTCGCCGATAATTTTTCCGCCGCCCTCGACGGTTACATTTTGCTTGCCGAAAATGTTGATGACATAATACCGTCCGGCGGACGTCGGTTTTGCTTTCAACACCGCTTGCGGGCTTATAACGATCGTCGTATTATCCTTCGCCTCGATGCCGGCGGACAAATCCCCGAGGCCCGATGCGTCCGCATCGATCAGGTAGACGCCTTGCGGAATGTAGGCCGTGACGTTCCCGCCGCCGATCGCGTCGTTGATCGCCTGCGTATCATCGGTCACCCCGTCGCCCTTCGCCCCGAACCATTTTACGTTGACCGTTCCGGCGTCGTGCACCCGTTTAAACCGTTTGCCGCCGGTAGTCACGACTATCGTACCGGTATTGTCCGAACTAGAGACGTCTGTCTCGTCGTATAGGAAAATGCCTTCTTGGCCCGCATCAACCACAAAGTAAGCGTCCTCCGGACGGGAATCGGCCCCGCCCCTAAGCTCTGCAAGCGTAACCTTGACGCAAAGATCGATCGGCTCCAAGTCTTTCCAGTGAAACTTGCCGTCACCCTTGTCATCTTTGCCATTACCGTATACGCTTTCCGTCACGTTCCCAAAACCAACCGACGCACCCGCGTTTACTATTCCACTTGCCGCCAATACCGCTCCAGCTGCTCCAATCGAAGCCAACAGTTTTCTTCTGCTGATCGTTAAATCGTTCATTCCATTCCCTCCTCCAATGATTCGTAATCGCTTACAGTTCCGATGATAGCTTTCCGGAGCCGGGAATATAAGGGACAAACAAAACGAGAAGTTAACCATTTGTGCCCCACATCGGAGCAGGCGTGATATACTGGGGACAAATGTGCGGATGGTTTCGGACTTTAGGCGGAGGTGATCGGCCATGGAAATGTTTTGGGAAAGGATGATCTATACGTTCCAGATGTTGGGCTTTCAATTCGGCGTCAAACCGCCGGGATGGACGTTCCGGGAGCACCATCATCATTTGTGCGAGCTGATGTACTGTCGGGACGGGCGCGTCCACGTATGGATTGGCAACCGGAAGCTGGCGTTCGGCTCCGGCGACTGGCTGTTTCTGAAGGCGGGCGTGCGGCACCGTTTTGAAAACGATTCCGAGACAAACTTTTCTTTTTTCAATATGCATTTCGACATCGATGATCCGGATTTGCGCAAAATGCTCAATTCCACCCCCTTCCATCACATTGCCAAAGAAAAAGCAGACGGCACCCGGCTGACGGAACGCTATCGCGAAATTGAACAAGCCGTTCGCGACAATCAGGAGCAGGCAGCAGCCGCAGCCGACGCGCATCAAAAAATCCGCCAGCTTACCGGCAAACTTGCGCTTCAGGCACACAGCCTTTTGCTGATCCGAGAAATCGCCGAATTACGCCTGGACGAGCAGCAGGCCGCCTGCGGGCAGGAAACGGATGTCCGGTCCCTTTCTTTGTTCCAAACGAATATTGCCCATAAAATCGAGCAGAAACTGTCCGCAACCGTCTATTCCGATACATGCATCAGCGAAATTTCCAGGGATCTCCATATGAGCCGCAACCGGTGCACGAAAATTTTCACCCAGGTGTACGGCATTTCTCCCCGCCAATACGTAAGCGAGCTGAAGCTGAAGCAGGCCAAGGAGCTGCTCTTGCAGACCGATGTGACGGTCGAAGAAATCGCCAGACGGCTCGGGTTCAGCTCGGTCCATCATTTCTCGCGGCAATTTCACCGTTGGACCGGGATGCCGCCGAGCCGCTTCCGGCCCAAGCATACCACGTCTCCCTTGGTTTGAAACCTTTTGACCGCCGCTCTGTATTTCAAGCTGAAGTCAAAGGAGGTATGAAATTGGACCGGCTCAGCATTACGGCCGCCGGCAATCGTCCGACCGCAGCTACGGGAACAGACATCAAGGTCACGGCACTATAAAAATAAATTAAAAGCTCGTCCTAGTACAAAAAGCCGCAGATCGCGGCTTTTTTGTTTTTAACGGAAGCTAGCCCATTGATGCAGTAGCGCCGTTTTGCCGAAGCCGGCCGGTGCGCAGGCGGACAGAAGCCGGATGCGGTCGCGGACGTGTGGGAGTTCATCCAGAATATGAGCGCGCAGCACTTCGTTTTCCGATGAAGCGGGCGGATTCGTTTTGGTTTGCAGCATAGCGGGATACGATGAATGAAGCATAGTTCCTCCCTGTTCGCATACGGTGAACGAAGTGTCCGAGGAAAAGTGCAGGAGACGATGCGCGACGCGCATACGGAAACGGTTGTGGCCGAAGCGGCGTCCGAAGGATTTGCCTTGACCCGTGAGGATGGCACCAACTTCCACCGCATCCCGGCCGAATTTTTGATCGATCCGCAGGGCGTCATCCAAGTCGCCCACTACGACCGGCTGGCGACCGACCATTTGCCGCTCGATCTCATCGACCGGTTTGCCGCATCCGGCGCGACCGTCGTCGGACCGGCGCAACGCATGGTTCAAGAGTGAACCAGACAGGCCCGCCAATCGGCAGCGGGTCTGTCTTGCGTTTTTGCCTATTGGCTTTTGGCCGCGATATCCCGATTGGCCGCTTCTCCCACTTCGCGAAGCGCGCTGTTGATGTCGGTCTCGTCGTTGATCACTTTGGTCATCACGCTATTCAAATAAGGCTGAACCAGCGGGTCGTATTTCGAAGGCGTATACGGCGGAGCGAATTTGCTTTTGAATACGCCTTTCGTGTTTTTCCCCTGCAGCGATTTGATGTTGTTGCCGTACAGCTCTTTCAGCGCCTGATCGTTCAGCGAGGTGAACCTGCCGTTGTTCGTAATTAATTTTTGCGTTTCCGCGCCGGTCAGCAGCTCGATCGCCTGAAATGCTTCTTCCTTATGCTTGCTCAAAGCCGAAACCATCAGGAAATGGCCGGATGAGGCACCCGCCACATTCGGCAAATCCGGGTAGCTTGGAAACTGGACGAGGTCCCAATTGAACTGCTGCGGCGTATTGTTTAACGCCTCCAGCGAGGCGATCCGCACGTCGTAGCCGGGAGACATCGCCGCCGTTTGGTCCTTGAGGAAATTGTTGACCGTGCCGCCCTTGCTGCCGGGAATGTCGTTGAACTTTTTGACCATGGCGAACAGTCTTTTCCAGCCGTCCGTTTCCACGTTCGCTTTGCCGGTCGTCTGGCTCACGTAGGGAAGCGTAAGCTGCGTGCTCAGGTCCAGCAGCCCCGGAAGAACCACGCCCCTGTACTGGACGCCGTCCACCACGCGCGAAAATTTCCGGGCCATTTCGTACACATCGTCCCAGGTCATCCCATCCGTCGGGTAAGTGACGCCGAACGTATCGAATAAATCTTTGTTGTAGAACAAAGCAAAGAAATTGAGCGAGAACGGAATTGCGTACAGCTTGTCTTTGCCGCCGCCGTACACCCTCGACGTTTCCATCGCCGCCGGATCGAATTTGCCGAGATCCATTTTGTGCGTCTTGACCAGCTCTGTCAAATCGTAGGACGTTCCCAAATCCCGGTGAAGCGTAATTCTCGGGTAGGTCGTAAAAATGAAATCCGGAAAATCTCCCCCCGCGATCAAGTCCTGGACTCCTTTATCGCCCGTCGTGTTTCTCCTCATCTCGACTGTAATGTTCGGATATTTGGCGTGAATCGGCGCGGCGATCAAGTTTTTGAACTCGTCGTCCGTAATCGTTGCGCCGTCCTGCAGCATGACCAGCTTGACCGGCTCCGCTTGCTTGGGGGGCGGCGTCGCCTCGTTATTCGGGGCGGGTGACGCCCCTTCCTCGGCAGTGCCGCCGCAAGCAGCCAAAGACAAACATAACATTGTGACCGCAACCAAACTTCTCGTCGTTTTTTTTAACATGAGTAAATCCCCTCTTCCCTTGTGATCGCTTTCAAATCGAATAATAGCCTCCCGTGCAAAAGCGCACAATGGACAAACAAGGCGGGAAGTTAACCTTTTGTGCCTCCGGTTGTATTTACTGTTGTAGGGCCGGTCGAACTTTCGAGCATGCAAACGAGCCTTCGGAATTATTCCAAAGGCTGTTCTTCACGATGCCGTTTTTTTCTCCGATGTCTGGCCGTGCCGTGTACGGCAATCGTGATGTGCCGTTTACTCGCCCAAAAAGCTCTGTGTTCCTGCAGCGTATCGCACAGCAGCGCCACGTCGAGTGATCGCGCGCGACGCCCTTCCCGACACGAAAACGGTCGCCGTCCCTTACTCGCGCTTCGCTTTGAAACCGACCGGAGGGACGCCCCAATATTTGCTGAATGCCTTGGAGAAATTTCCGGCATCCTTGAAGCCGCAGCGGGAAGCGGTCTCGTATACTTTATGACCGACGCTCAGCAGCTTCTTGGCCTGCGTCATCCGAATCGCCATGACGTAGTCGGAATAGGCGGCTCCTGTTTCTTTCTTGAACAGGCGGCTCAAGTGAAACGGGTGCAGGGCGAATCGCTCGGCCATCGTATTCAACGACAAGTCTTTGTCAGGCTCGCTCTCGACGATAGCGATCAGCTCGCGGACAACCGGATGCTTTGCCGCGGGGCGGCGCTCCTTGGTGAGCCGAACGAGCCGTCCAACGAGCCGCTGCAACAGTTCATAGCCTTGCTCGGACGATTGAAGCTGCGATAGCATAGTTGTCGTATCCGCCGCTCCGCCGAATACGTTCTCGACGGTCCATCCGCGCCGCTCTGTATGCCGTACGATCAGGTGGCAGGCATTCATGACGTGCAGCTGCCAGACCGCGCCCGACGATACGACCTTCATTTTCGCCTTCCACCATGCCGATAGCGCCGATTCCGCCGTGTGTACTTCGCCCGTATCCAAGGCGGAGACGAACGCTTCATCTGTTCCGTCTTCCCCTCCTCCTCCGAGGCCGTCGTCGACCGCCTCTGTCCCGGAGCGATTTACGGCGGTGGGAATGCGCTTCGGCGGATGCACGATTTCGACGCACACATCCGGCTCCCCTGGCCCGGCCTCTTCCACATGCAGTCTCACCGTACCCGTCACTCGGTCGTATCGCCAGCTGCGGAACGGATCCGTCTTGATTCTCCTCGTCCGATCCTCACGACGCTGACCGTCCACCCGGACAGCCGCAGGCTTGCCGTCCGTATGGACGATCAGCTCGTAGCTGCGGTTGCGGACCATGCTGGAATAATCCCCCTCGCGCCGCGTAATGTACAAGGTCGTCATCTCACGATTGGCTTTACACAACATTTTCGTTCGGGCGAAACATCCGTCCAAATAGTCGAAGGTGGTTCCGTCGTCCTCATATAACATAAACTCGCTGAGAGAGCCGGGGTAAATATCTAGTGTTAGCGTCTCTATCCGCAATTGGCCGATATATTCTAACGACGGCCACATCGGAACGATCGCCCCGGAGCGCACGAATAGAGGGCCGCCCGCCCCCGTAGGAACGGTATAGCTGATCCACTGCGAACCGCTGTAACGCTCCCCTGTCCAGTAATCGAACCAGTTCCCTTCAGGCAAGTATACTTGATCGGTATACACGGCAACGAGCAGGAAATCCCCCAGCATGTATTGCCTGCTCAACTCCCGGCAATTCCGGTCATCGGGGTACAGCAGAGGCATGGCACGTGTAATAGGCATGCCGGTTCGGGCGGCGACATGCGCAGTGGCATACAAGTATGGAAGGAGGCGATAGCGCAGCCGGGCATACCTCTGGAATAGCTCCTGTAGTGGCCGCTCCAGAAAATCCGGATGATGGAAATGATCTTGGCTGTGGATCCGCGACCATGCGAGCAAAAAATCGGCATGAATGCCTTCGCGGGTAATCAGGTGCATATTCGTCGACGTATTGACGTGACCGGATAGCCCGTAATTCAATACAGCCGCGATCGCATGCCTGGCGTCATAAAACGTACCCGTCGTACTGGCCACAAACTGCTGCATGCCCAAATAGCCTTTCTCCATATGAATGACCGGTCGGGTGTTCGTCTGCTGGCGGAAGCCGACATGCATCTGTTTGCCAAGCAGAACCGGATACAAATGGTGAAGCTCCGCGCTCGTCATGCCGTTGCCCCATATCCTGATGGGATGGCTAAACATCGGGTTCTTCAAGCTCAGCACGAAGCCGGAGATGCCGTCATCGACAAACTTGCGCAAATGATCATACCATACCTCCTCCGAATCGTTGCGCTCCCCGTCCGCATTCCCCTCGGCCAACCGTTCCTCAAGCAGGGTCAAATCGTAATCGCAGCCCAGAGTCAGGCTGAGCTTGAAGCCCTGCTTTTGCAGGATGCCGATAAACGAGACTTGACGGAGAAGATCGTTCGTGCTAGTCGGGAACCGTTCCGGATGCCAGCGCTTGGCGGTTGAATAGTCGTTGACCGTCTCCATCCAATCCGCACTCAGTCCGATCAGGTCGCAGGGCGTACCAGACCGGCGAAATTTGATGGCGTCGTCGAGCACATCCCTGGCGCTCGACTTTACCCGCGGGCAGAAATTCAGACCATACATCCAGATCGGCAGCAGCTGCGGCTTTCCCGAGACGTCCGTATACGCATCGAGCAGCTCGGCGTATCCGGTTCCGACGAAAAGAAACAGATCCAGTTCGCCCGACGGCCCTTCTATGCTCAGAATGTCATCGGTCGCTGCACCGATGTCGAACGTATGCCGCCACGTCGTATTCACCATGACGGCCCATCCTCTGGAGCTCATTAGAAAAGGAATGGGTGCGCTCGCCCACAGGTCCTGCTCTGCCCACATCGATACGCACAGGCCGCGTCGATCCAGCTGTTCGGGAACGACATTGCCGAGCCCGTACAAGGATTCGTCGGCATTCAGCGAGAAGCGTGCACCGAAACCCGACGCCGAGTCGGACCAGGGCGAACAGCAGGTGTGCAGCCGCTCCTTTCCGTCAGGACCGTACAGACGCAGCTGCCCATCATTTCCGTCGATTCGCAGCGTGGCGCTACCGGCCCGGACGACCGTGACGTCGCCGTACTCCACAGTGCGGCTTTCAACCGCCGCTTCGATGTTAGCGTTTACAATCCGGTACCGTATCAAAGGCGATTCCGGGAAATGCCCCGTTTCATTCATCCGAATCCGGAAGGTGGCGTTTGCTATCGCCTCCGCCACGATCCATCCCCCGTTCCCCAACGAAATCCGGGCATCCTTCACTGTATCCATCTCCACGCCCCCCTTGGCCCTTTCCATTGCTTCCATCATAACATTTCTGCCCCAAAAATGTTATCAGATCACACGAAAAAGCGCTGCCAAATCAGTTATCGATTCACATCATCACGTTATGAAATACCATATACGAGACATCACCGCATCTTCTATACTTGGCTTACCACGGAAGAAAGATATCGATTACCATAGCGTGTCATGAAAGAAGGAAGCAAAAGGGAGCGAACGCAATGCTGCAGGACTGGGAGCAATTTCGAATCGGCATTCATGATGTAAAAGATCAGTTGAGGGACTACGTGTACGGCCACTCTTTGAAAGCGTTTTCTGTCGGCGATCAAGCTCGCGATGCGGTGGCAAATACGGAGCAGTTGGAAGCCCGCCGCCTGCATATGCGAGAGATGCTACTGGCCGGAATCGGCGGCCTTCCGCCTCGGGACACACCGCTGCTCCCGGTCACGACCGGAATTGTGAAACGAGACGGCTATCGCATCGAGAAAGTTGTTTTTCAATCCATGCCCGGCATGTATGTGACCGCGCACCTGTATATCCCGGACGACCGCGTATCGCCAGGCGGAGCGGTACTGTTCGTTTCCGGTCACGGTCCGGAAGGCAAGCTGTATCCGAGCTACCAGCGGGTCTGCCAATGCCTCGTGCGCGCCGGGCTTGTCGTGCTGGCTATCGACCCGATGGGACAGGGCGAGCGGCTCGGCTATCTCGATCACGGATCCGACAAGCCGTTCGCCCGGCGGGTAGCGGAGCACGAGCATGCGGGCGTGCAGTGCTGGCCGCTCGGAGACGGTCTGGCGCGCTATTTTATCCACGATATCGTGCGGGCCGTCGATTATTTGAGCTCCCGTCCTGAGGTCGATCCTGCCAAAATCGGCATGACAGGGAGCTCTGGGGGAGGGACTCAAACGGCGCTCGCGATGATCTGCGAGCCGCGAATCGCCGCCGCGGCTCCCGGGACGTTCATCATGAATCGGGAATCGTATTTATTCGCCGGCCAGGCGCAGGACGCGGAGCAAATATGGCCAAACATGTCGGCCTGCGGCTTCGACCATGAAGATATTTTGCTGGCCATGGCCCCGCGCCCGGTCATGGTGCTCGCCGTCACCGGAGACATCTTCCCGATCGAAGGCACTCGCAGGACGGTAGAGCGAAGCAGACGGTTCTGGGACATGTACGGCTGCGGCGACCGGCTCCGGCTCGTGGAGGACGAATCGCCGCACATGTACACGCTACCGCTGGCCCGGGCGGCGGCCTCGTTCTTCTCTCTCCATCTGCTCGGCAAACCGATCGAGGTGAATACCGACGGACTCGTCACGGAGGAAGGAAGCGACGTATGGTGCACGGCGAGCGGGCAAATTGTTGACGATTATCCGGATGCGCGGAAAGTATTCCACGAGAACGGCTGCCGGCTGACCCAACTGGAGCGGGCCCGCGAAGCATTGCCCGAAGCGGAGCGGCAGGCGAAGGCGATATCCTGGCTTGGCGGTCGTATACGCGATCCGCGCCCCGTCTGCGACCTGAACCCCCGTCATCAGCGGATCGGCTCGTGGCAGGGGCTGACCGTGCAGAGCAGTATCTGGTGGTCGCAGTCCAGCTTGTTCGGCCATGGCTTCCTGTTCGCCGAGGCGAACCCGGGCCTGTCGAAACGTCCGCTGACGATCGCGCTATGGGAGGATGGCACGGCACAGCTGCAAGCGCACGCAGATTGGCTTAGCGGCCGCTGCGCCGCCGGGGAGGTCGTCCTCGTATTGGACGTCGTCGGCAGCGGGGCGCTCGCGCCGAATGCAATCAACGGCAAGCCGCTTCGCGGCGTATTCGGCACCTTGCACAAGCTGAACATGGATTTGCTGTGGCTTGGCGACAGTCTGGCCGCCTTGCGCGCCTACGACGTGCTGCGTGCCGTCGAGTTTGCCCGCAGTCTGCAAGGCGTAGACGTTACGAGAGTCCGCCTGTATGCCGAGGGGCGCTTCGGCGTATACGCGGAATGGGCCCATGCGCTGCTCGAGGGCGATTCCGTCACGCTGGAGATCGCGCAGGAATGGGAATCCATCGCCTCATGGGTGCGCTCGGAGTATTACGACAACACCGGCATCGGCGAATATGTGTTGCCCGGCATGCTGCAGCATTGCGATTTGCCTGATTTGCGTGGATGACGGAATAAGGATCATATTCAATCAAGGAGGAATTACGATGCTTGCCAAAAAAATGACCGGAATTGCTTTATCCCTTGCGCTCGCCGTGGTAATGGCCGCCTGCGGCCGTGAAATCGCCCCACAACCAAGCGCCGGAACCGATTACGCCGCACGGGAAGCGGCAAAAAAAGCGGCAGAAGGTCCCGCAGAGATCGTCTTTTACACGTCCAACGGTGACACCGAAGAAAACTTCAACCGCCTGTACGGCGACGCGCTGCGCAAGAAGTTTCCGAAATACTCGATCAAATACATTATGAGCGGCGCCAAGGGCCAGTCATTGGACACGCTGCTCGCTACCCAAACCCGGTTCGACGTCTTCATGCAAGGTCCAGGTTTCTTCGAATCGCAAGCTTATCCGGCCAGCATCCAGTACGATATGTCGGCTCTGATCGAGACGCATCAGCTCGATTTGAGCAGACTGGACCAAGCGTCCGTAGAGTACGTCAAGCAAAGCTCGGAGGGCAAAGCTTATTTTTTGCCCATACAGTTGGAAGGCATGGTGCTCTATTACAATAAGTCATTGTTTGACAAATTCGGCGTCCCCTACCCTTCCGACGGGATGACGTGGGAGCAGATGTGGGACAAGGCGAAGCTGCTGACGCGTACGGAGGGCGGGGTGCAATATTTCGGCTTCGGTACCAACTCCAGCACGATACAGGGCATGAACCCGCTCTCCATCCCGCTCGCCGATCCGAAGACGGACACGCCGACGATCAACAAGGATGAGCGGTGGAAACGGTTCTATGACTATTTCTACGAGCAGCCGAACAATATACCGGGCTATCAGGATGCGATTCAGGCGATCAAAGGCTTCCCTACACTCGATATGTTCGTCAAAGACCAGGCCGTAGCGATGTTCGCCTACCAATCCGGGCTGATCAACGTTTGGGAGGAGCAGCTGAAAGCGTTGAATTGGGATATAGTCGCGCTTCCACCATTGCCCGGACAGCCGGGCGTCGGCAGTATGGCGACGCCGAAGCTGTTCGGGATTACGTCCATGGCCAAGGATAAGGACGCAGCGATGATTGCCATCCAGTATTTGCTGTCCGACGAACACCAGAAGGAGTTGGCACGCAAAGGCATCACGCCGATCGTCACGTCCGGTGCGGTCAAAAAGGAGCTGGGCAAAGATTCCGTATACAAGGACCGCAACTGGAGTGCGCTCGTCCAATACAAGTTTGCCCCGCTTGCCCTTAGACCGGCTTACTACTCGCAGCTCAATGCGATTTACCAGAAGCATTTCATAGCGGCCTCCCTCGGACAGACCGATCTGAACAGCGCGTTGCGCGCCGCCGAGGAAGAAGCGGTCAAAGCGATCGCCGCGTTCAAGAATAAATAACGATAGGATACCTGAGCAAGACCGAGACCAATCGGCGGAGCAGGCAGCCGTTACGTACATCGATATTCGCGGGTGCGAACGATTTGTGACATGAGATATCGATTATCATAAGCGCAATAAGATCTACTGGTCGAAACACTTTCGGATAGAACTAAAGCATGTCTTCAAACCTAATTTAGCCATAGCAGTTTAGAGGCCAACGACAAAAAAGCCGCAAATGTGCAGGTTGACGGCGACCGCTTGCTGCCCCTCAATTATGTTGTATTTCTTAGAGCCAGAGTTTATAGCCAATGCGGATATGAATATATGTTCTTGTCGTGAGCCGAGGACAAGAACCTTCTAAGTTTCATGAATTTCCTCCAATACCTGAGAATATTTGTACATTACTTATTCATGATAACTCCACGTTATCCTGCCCACTAGCACAGCGAGGCTGCCGCTCCATGTCGGCAGCCTTGTTCCAGTTAATTATTGAACTAACGTTCCCGCTTAATTCCCCGAAGCGTAAATACGTTGTTAGATGGTGCCTGCGACTTCTTGAAATACCATCATATATTCTTCTCATCAGTAAACTCAATACAAAAAGGTTGGATTTCAGGTCTTAAACAGTGCTCTATTCTTTTTCTGAAATCTTTCCATTCAACCTTTTTTAGTGCTTCATCTATCGGGAAGTATCCCGTCTCCAAACTTTCTGATGATTGTATTAATTCTCCACCTATTGGCTTCGCTAAAAAWAGRGTGTTACATATTGAATTTCCTACGTTTTGAAATATTCCGCARAATTTGATAATTTCAATGTCTATYCCRGATTCTTCTTTTGTTTCTCTTATTGCAGCTTGACTTAAGGATTCTCCTTCTTCTACTTGACCACCAGGCATCTCCCAGCCTCTTCTTGGTCCCTTAATAAGTAATAATTCATTCTTTTCATTCACAACAATAGCCGCTGCAGAAACGATATGTTTCGGTGTACTCATTTTATTACTCCTTATAATCGTAATATGTATTTTAAGCTCTTTAGTTTTATTAATTCACGAAGTGATTGAACTATCCTGCTAGTTAGTTCAGAGGTAAAACCTCAAAACTTGCCTTGTCTGTTTCAACTATTAAATCTTTTTTATTGTCCCCTTCGCGAACCGAGAATTTTGCAAGTGCGGACACTTCATAATAACCTGGCTTTTCAAGTTTATATATATATTGCTCAATTATCATCCCTTTCCCTTGAAAAGGACGATATATTCCTACGTCACCCATAGCAAATGTATTAACTCCCTTGCCATTACTGTCTTTAATAGAGAAGTAAAAAACACCTGACGCATGTAGAATGGTTAAATTATTATCAGATAAGTTCTTTAAAGTTGCCTCAACCACGAACTCTTCATTTGATTTTATTTGATTAGGGACTGATATTGTTGCTGTAAAAGGGACTTTTTCAGGAGTAGGGACAGTCGTTGTATTATCTGCTCGATTATTGGGAATAGGGTGATTTACTGCAATTTGTTCTTCAGATTGTGAAGGCTGTCCACATGCAACTAAGCCAAGCAAAGCGAAAGCAATTATTAGTAACCTCATGTTTAAGCACCTCAAAGAAACAAACGTAAAAATTTGGGTTTTTGTTGCAATAAAATTACAATCGATAATTTCTTTAAATTATCGATTGTTGAGCAAATCTGCCCTTTACGTCAACGAGGCTGCCGATTCATGCCGGCAGCCTCGTCCTGGTTTCTTATTGAATAATCGTGTCCCGGTTAGGACTCTGCTATGCTACTGCCCAGCTTGCTGCTGAGTGTGATCGGACCATCTGTCGCTGAACACCGCGCGCCGCAGCGGGGGCACCGCTCCGCAGAGCCTCAAGAAGCCCTTTCCCGTAATCCGGGCAATGCGGCCAGCCAAAGCCTGCTTTGTGTTACGCATCGAATCCTTAACGGCAGCGAAGCCATACTCCAACATCAGTGCTTCATAACTGTGGATGGCCGGAATAAGGGATTGCTTTCCTTGCTTGACATCTATCAACATGCGGCAGAGCAAACTTGCGTCGCGCAGCGCGGTATTGGCACCAATGCCCCCCGCTGGGGTCATGCTGTGAATTGCGTCTCCAAGCAGAGTAACATTCGTACTCTCCCATGGCGTAACCGGAACGGAAGTTCTAAACTCGAATGCCTGGATCGTGTCGGCGCTCGTCTCAACAACCATCCGGCGTAGGTCCGGGTGCCAGCCTTCGATCATCTGACTGACTAGCTTTTTCAAGGCTTCACCCTGCCCGTTAGTGGCTTTAATGGTGCGGTCATCGCGGCGGGTGATGAACGCCCAAAGAATATAGTCTTTGTTTTCAAGGCTGCGGAATAGCTGATCAGGGTCCAGACCTGCGGCTCGGACCTTGTCGCCGAACAGCTTCAGTGCTTCCTCGGGCTTGCGCCGCCGGTTAAAGATGGCGGTGAACAGGAAGTGCTGTGGGCCCAGGATTACGTTCATCCCGTTCGTAACCCGGTTCGGCAGCCAGACCCGAGTACTCTCGGTCAGTTCGAGCTTGCCGCCTATACCGACCGCACCCGTGTCGACCCGCTCGGCCTTTGGCAGATACTGGCGACGTACCCGGGAGTTGGCGCCGTCAACACCGATAAGCAGATCGCCGGTCGCCGTGGTACCGTCTGCGAAGACGGCGGTGACGCGTCCGTTGGGTAAATGCTCGTAACGAACAAACTCCTTATCGAAATGTACCACATCGTCCAGTCCGGCGAGAAGAATTTGGCGGAGGGTAAGCCGACTAACAGCGTGGTGGCCCTTTGCTGGATCAGTGGCTCCTCCGGTGACTATATCGTCTTCGACAAGCACCAGCGTCCTCAGCTTCTCGTCGAGGAACCCGAAACCTGCACCGGGATCGCCTGCAGTGGCGACGAATGTATCCCATAGTGCGGTCGGAAGACAGCTGTGCAGAGCCCGGCTACCGGTCGGGTCAATATGGATCCGATAGCCCTGTTCACGGGCGGTGGGAGTAAGGTCCCTCTCGTACACCGCTATGCTGATGCCGGCTTGCTTCAGCCCATGGGCCAGACAGAGTCCGCCGATCCCGCCGCCGATGATCAGGACATGAAGCGGTACGGCTGAGTCGGAATTTTCTTTGTTGGTCGTGGAGTTTAACTTAGGTTGTCCTTGTGAGTTGAAGGTGGTCACGTTTGTCATAATCCTATTCTCCTTACTGATTTCGCATACTTTGAACATATTCAAGATCGGATTTCCACAAGTTAATATTACGGTTCATCACAGAAATGACCGAGTGCAGCTGACCTTCACTTTCCTGAAGTCTTTGTTGTAGATCTTCTAGCTCACTTTGTATATAGAAAACATGAGTTTGGCAGTAGTTGATATAGTGGTCCAGCAAAAAAGCACGCTGCGCTTGCGTCAGCAAATCCAAAAAAATCATTTTGTACCAGAATATTTTTTGGTATTCACCCAGATTGGAAGTGATATCCATGATCAAACCATAAAAGTGTTTCTGACCGGAATCTGTAATTTGATACATTCGCTGACGACTTTCAATTGGTGTGTCAGCATGCGCAATAAAAGCTTGCTTTTCCAGCTTTTCAAGCAAAGGATAAAGACGGCCGCTACTGAACTTGGCATAAGGTCCAACAATATCGTTAACAATCTTTGATATCCGGTAACCATGCATGGGGTAACGCATAAAGAAGCCCAGAACGATCAATTCGTACATAGATGTCTTGATTCCCTCCATTTCCTCTCAACTCATTTTTTATGTCATAGTGATATATCATATTACCATATTATTATCACCTCTGAAAAGAGTCAATGGATTTCCATACCGAACTAAAAAAATATTTTGTGAGCCTGTATCAACATACCACTCCAACAAAATAAGTTAGCCTAGCTTAGCTACCACCACTTTACTTCGGTAAAATCAAGTTCTTGTCGCGCGTCCACAAAAGGGGTCGTTCGTTCGCGACAAGAACTTGTCCGAATGAAAACAAAAACCCGCAAGTTATGCGGGTTTGAAGAGGGCTATGTTCTTGTCGTCCGACAACAGTTGTACTTCCGGAGGAGCTCGGCCGAATGCCTACTGCGCACTTCATTATCAGAGCCATCTGCTCACGCGTAATCCGGTCGTCCGTTCCGAACTCAGTCTGTATCAAATGTCACTGACTTCAAATCACTTGTTATTATACAATGGAATGAAGAAAAGTATGTCGACTGCTTAAAGGAGGAAAGAGTAATGAAACAAGAGCATATCGTCCATTTTAAAATTAATAAAGAGCAGTTCGTTTTCAAAGCGTTTAAACCCGGAGAAGAGTATCTTATCGATGTTCTGGAAGATTACGAGGATTCTCATACAAGGGATCGGCATGCTGAAAGCTTGTATAAAACCTTTTTATGAAGGACAACAATCCCATTTAGTTGCCCTGTGTCCTACATACAAAAACTCTCCACCTGTCCCCATAGGCTGGCGCGCCTATCGCGCCCTAATCGAGTTACGCGGATTTACCATAAACACAGCCGTTGATTGGTATACTACCTTCTTCATGCCCGAAGCATAAAAAAATACACCGCCGAAGCAAATTGCCCTCAAAGCGATGTATTCAAACTCTTTTAAACGCACGTTTACCCTTTCAGCGATCCCACCGTCAAACCCCTTACGAAATATCGCTGAAAGAATGGAAAAATGAACAGCATCGGGCCACCGGCCAATACCGCCATAGCCATCCGCGCCGCGTTGCTTGGGAATTGGGTCAATGAGATCTGCTGCCCTTGCGTGAATTCCGAATTGCTCGTCAAAAATTCAATCGTGTTCAAAATTCGAATCAACAGCAGCTGCAGCGGAATTAGATTCTGGTTATCGATGAACAGAAGCGCATTAAACCATTCGTTCCAATACATAAACGAAATAAACAAGCCCAGCGTCGCCAATGCCGGAGTCGATAACGGCAGCACCATAGTGAAGAAGATGCGAATCTCCCGGGCTCCATCGATTTTGGCGGATTCAATAATTTCGTGGGGGATTTTCCCCAAAAAGCCTTTCATGATCATAATATTGAACGGCGATAATAACCCGGGCAAAATAAGCGCCCATAACGTATCTTTCAAATGCAAATATTGCGTAATCAGAATGTAGAAGGGAACAAGCCCCCCGCTGAACAGCATCGTAAAAAACACATAGAATGTCGTAATGCGGTTATACCGGTAATCGCGCCTTGCAATCGTGTAAGCGGTCATGGAGGTGATCAGCAAACTACCCAAGGTTCCAACGACCGTGATCAGCATCGTGATCCCGTACGCCTTCAACAAGATACCAGGAGCTTGAAAAATATAATTGTACGCATCCAAACTGAATCGTTCCGGAATAAAGCGGTATCCGTTCTGGATCAGAGTTGGTTCGTCAGTGACGGACACCGCCACGACCAACAGAAACGGGAGAATCATGGCTACAGATACTAATATAAAAAACACGTTGATCGCCACACGGTGAAAAGCAAACTTCTTTTTCATACGATCCTTCCCTCACCATAATGAATTTTCCGAGTTCACTTTTCTCACAATTCCGTTCGCCACCAGCACCAGCAGAAAGCCCACAACCGATTGGTACAACCCGACTGCCGCCGACATACTGATATTGCCGATTTCCCGCAGCGCCCGGTACGCGTACGTATCAATAATGTCCGTCGTCGAGAAAATAAACCCGGAGTTGTTCGGTATAAAATAATGCAGACCAAAGTCCCCCCTGAACATACTACCGATGGAAAGAATGAACAGAATAATGACAAGCGGCATCAACAAGGGCAGCGTAATGGAAAATGTCATCTGCAGCTTTGAGGCTCCGTCCATCCGGGCTGCCTCGTAATATTCGGTATCGATGCCTAGAATACCAGCAAAATAAACGAGCGTTGAAAATCCGATGGCCTTCCACAAATGAACCAGGATCAGAATATACGGCCAAGGAACCGGATCCTGGTACCAACGGACGCCGTCCCAGCCTAGCGAAGAGAGCGTTCGATTCATGAAACCGTCCGAATGGTTGAGGAAAGCATATACAATATATCCAACCAGTACCCAGGAAAGAAAATAGGGCAAAAACATAGACGTTTGAAACACCTTCAGCCATTTTTTTCGGACTTCGTTCAGCAGAATGGCAAAGACTAGTGCAGCAAGCGTAGTCAACGTCATATACGCCAGATTGTACAGTACCGTATTGCGGGTAATGCGCCATGCGACATCGCTCGTAAATAAATACTCAAAATTTTTGAATCCTACCCATTCGCTGCCAAAAATCCCTTTATCGTTTCGGAAATTTTTGAACGCGATTACAATCCCTATCATGGGCAAATAGGCGAAAATCAGCTTGTAGATCAGACCCGGCACGGACAATGCAAATAATTCGCCGTTCTTTTTGAAATACGTCCACTCTCGTTTCAGCATGCTACGACTCCTTTCCAATTCAACATCTTCTTATCCGCTGCGTGGTCTTATCATGCCGCAAACCTGCCCATTTGGGTACTGTACAATTTTTAATATCCTGTATTCTAAAGCTTTCGCCGTTCCATTCTATTGTTCCATCCCTTTTTTAATCCGGTATTCTTTGGGAGTCGTTCCGTATTTTCGTTTGAACAGACGGTAGAAGTAGCTTTCGTTGCCGAAACCGACTCTCAACATAATTTCGTTCACGTTCCAGTCATGCTGCTCCAAATATTGTTTGGCTCGCTCAAGTCTACGATCGTTGATGGAATCGACGATCGACATCGCCTCATATTCTTTGAATAGCTGCCCCAAGTAGACGTGCCTCATCTTGAGCAATTCGGCGATTTTCTGGACATTCAAATCCGGATCGTGAAATTGGGCATCTATGATCTCTTTAATCGCAGCTACAATTAACCGGTTTCGGTCTTCTTTTTTGTGCTGACGTTTGTCCGTTAATTCCCGAATGACGTCCATCAACACGGTGCGGATCTCTTCCAACGTTTCCTTTTCGAAAATTCTCCGGCTTATGCTATGAAGATTAATCGTAATCGGGTTTAAGCTGTGATGATTGATTTCACTTAACGTATTATTCAAGATGACGACCATGTGAAGCAGGGCTGAAAACATATTTTCAAACGTAAACTGCGAAATGTGCTGCATCCATTTTTGAAGCGATTCATCGGTTTGCGCCAAATCGCCGCTTTTGATGCCTTCCGTAATTCGCTTCTCCAGTTCCGGAGGAATGGTAAACGATTCGTTGCGTTCGTTCTCTCTGACAATTTCGGGTACAATGACCGATTGTTTGCCCAGGGTGAGACGATAATTCGAAAATCGCTGCGCTTGATCGTAATATTCCGTAATCTCCGTATAACGATCGAACATCTCACTGAGCGTTGCGGTGAACGTAATTTTATAATAGCTTTGCACTGTTCCCTGAATCTTCTGAAAAGAAGCTTGCAGCTCAGCGAAATGGAATGGTTCGCGACGGCTGATCAATAACACGATATGATCGCTTCTCATGTCTACCGCTTGGCATGCATAATCGGCTCTTAGCAATTCCTCGGCTATATTCGCAATGGCGGAATAGAACAAAGAAATGGCGGCCCCCTCTTTGAGCGCGGCGATTTGATGGCCGTTATCTATTTTTACCACAGCCGCTACGAAGAAGCCGTCACGTTCCAGATCAAGCTGATACTGCTCAATCATCGCGGCATATTCGTCTTGCTTCAGCTCTTGGCTATCCGCGACCAAACTCCGCAGCCGATGGCTTTTGGCCATATATTGCTGCGACACCTGCCCGTTCTCGGCATCCTTCACCCGTTCGTTCAGCTGCGCGTAAATATTGGACAGGAAGGAAAGCTCATCCCCTATTACCGAGGACGGGTGCATATGATCCCGGTTCACCTGTTTGACCAAATTGTTAATCGGGCGATACAGCCGGTGGGAACTATACCATACAAGCAGGACGGTAACGAGTGTTACCGCGATCGTCAAGAGCGAAGCCGTCATGCGAAGCTCCCGGACGTTATTCAATACTTCTTCGTAAGCTTGCAAGCTGAACATTTTCCAATCGTTGACTCCTCCGGACAAATAGGTGGTCATATAGGTTTTGCCCGCGTGCGTATAGGTAAAATAATCGAGCGAACGTTCGGAATCCGATATGTGCTGCAAAAGTTCGTTCTTTATCGTTTCTTGATCCGGCAGCTGTTGATTTCGGATGAGCAGATTTCCTTCTTGATTAATGAGAAAGATGGCGTTATTTTGCCGTTCCGCCAATCGGTTAAGCGTGTTCAAATTATTCAACAGCCATTCCGGCTTGATGTTCAGGAGTAGCAAACCGTTCGCTGTCGCCCCGTCATACATGACAAAGGTTAATAATTGTTCCTCCTGCTTCGAGCCGTATCGGACCGGAAACAACTGCAGTTTGGGAAGCGTCCCCCCTTCGTTCAGCATCTGCCCCACTTGCTGAATCATCTGTTCGTTGTCCAAATTGTGATTGATCGACGAGAAGAAACGGTCCAGTTTCCCGTTGTAGATCACGATGGAATGCAGGAACGGAGAAAAGGTGACCAATTGATTCAGCTTTTCCAGCTTGGTCAAGCTTTGCAGAAAGTCGCCCCCCGATTTCAAGGCAACCAGGTCATTGTCGTAATAGATCGACATCGCCAACGTTTGGATAATGTTGTTCATATTCTCGATGTTGTAATTGATTTGGGTGAGGAGCTTGCGGTCGGAATCAGCTTGCATGGCCAATACTTTGGATTGCGAATTGTAGTAGAACAGGATGGAGGAACCGACAAGCATCAGGACGACAAGCATAAAGCTTAGCAAAATTCTCAATAAATAGATGCGGGACCGCAACCATTGCATCATCATTCAGGCTACCTCATCTCGAGTAATGGTTAAATCCAACAATAACTGATTCCAGCATAACCGTCATGTAGGAAGATGTCTTGATCATTATTGACGCGCTCGATATTTACGTCAATAATCGGCAAGACGTCCCCTGCAAGATTCTGCTAGACTCCGGATGTACACTCAAATTGAGTTGCAACAAAACGGTGAAACAATGGATTCTAGGAGAACTCCTGCTCAATCCCGCCTCATTGATACAAAGAGCTGCCCTTCGATAGCTGCAGCTCGGATCGACATATATTTGATGAGACAAGTGCCCGGGAACAAGCATCAACTGACCGGGCATTTGCCTGTAAACTCTATTGCCTACGACATAGTAGGCATCCCCTTCCAGCGACAAATCGATTTCGATCCCCCGCTGTGTATGCATGTTACGACTATACGAACGTAAGGTATCGAGCTGCAGATGAACGGGGAACGTATCGAATCGTCTTTCCAAATATAACGCTTACCCGATCGGTATTACGATCACCCGCCGATTGTTTTCGATTTCCTTAGCCTCGCAATTGCGAGGTTCCCCATTCACAAAGAGCTCAAATGGACCCGCTATGGGCCACATTTCTTTGTCTAAAGTCAGTCGGACCGTTCCGCTGCACTCCACGCGAATAGCCGAAACGGCACCCGCCGATTTGTCGATTTGGACATGAAGCCATGCAGGTAAACGAACGGTCAATTCCCCAAGCAACGAACGATACGGATTGAACGTTTCCTGCAGCTGCCCGCGATGAGCGTCATAAACGAAGCCGGGATCCCGGTTGAGATAAAGCTTGTACAGATCGCCCTCCCACCGCTTGATTCCGGTCAGCGGGAGCCATCTGCTGCTGTTCCCGTGCTGCAAAACAGGGATGTACGTTCCCGCATGCGGCTGTTTGTCTATTGTCGAAGGGTAAGCGGCGTGGCCCGATTCGCCGGTTGCCAACAAGCAGGGGCTGTCTTCTTCCGCGACGACCTCGCTTACGCGAAGGGAAGGCCATACATCCAACTCAGCCTGAATCCCGCAGCAGCCAATTGCGCTCCCTTCCATTAGATCCAGCTCCAGCCCGTTCTCCCGCTGCTTGACAACCGTGAAGCTTCCGTTCGACATGACGCCCCCTGCAGCCAGCATGTTTTCGCTCTCCGGTTTGCGGTACAAAATAATCGCCCTTATTTCGTCGACGTTGATCGCTGCCCCAATTCCATCCTGCTCGCCAATCTCTTCCAGCCGGTGGCACGACGTTACCTCGGATGCATCGATCATAGGCTCCCATAAGGATGCAAAGGTGCTCTGCAAGTTCGGCCCTTCTCGCCGAACGATGATTTTCGGCATCACATGATGCGGCCATGCGGCCATGGCCTCCTCAATTTCCTGCAGCTCATGGTAGTATCGGTTTCTCGGCGCCTCGGACAAATACACCTCTCCGTCATGCGGCGCAAGCCAATGAAGCCGCAAGCCCGGCTTGATTTCCGCCGATTTCGCCCGCTGCCCGAGCCCTGCCCCGGTTTCGCCATCAGGAAATGCGGCCGACATCGCAGCTGTCCACGGCCGATCGTTACGGCAAGCTTTCACATTCCTGAACGCTCCGTAATAGTTCGATTGCAAACCCGGTTGATCATAAGGAAGCTTCGGATCGATGGACGATTGATGAATTTTTTTGGCCGGTGCGGGAATAAACGCTTTCCCCTTCTCACCCAGATTGTCGATCGTCCGGTAAGGAGCAAGCGAACTCGCCAGATTTTGCGAGTAATCGGCGCATCCGTTCGCCATCCATTCATGACGCTGGCCGCCGCTAACCTCGAATATGTCCAGAATTACATTCGTTCGCCCGGAAACCGGAACGCTAATGACTGTCCTGCGGTACAGATCGGTGACCGGATACGCTTGCCCGTTATCGCAAGCCTGACTCACTTGCGTTCGGCCTTGCTTCGCATGCCATGCCAGCAAGTTCCCGGCATCCGTAGCATGCTGATCCTCGCCGTTCACCAGCACCAGATTATGTGCGGCTGCGGTTACCACGTATCCGCCGAGATGCGTGTAGCCGAGATCCGCAACCAATTCGTCGCCGTTCGCCCACAGCGTAAAATTCAACATATCCGAGTGACCGTGATTGTATTTGCCCGAATAGTGCAAGTGCGCCTCCATCGTATAGGGATGTTGCCCCAAGCCGTGTACGGCATGCCCAAATTCGGGCAGCAGCAGCGCATTCGTCCAATTGCGTCGATGCGTATTCATGTAATCGTCCGCTTCGCTCCATTCCCCGCTCGGATAGACGGATCCTGCCCAGGTATCATGGAACGTGACCAAATTGCCGTCCGGGAACCGGAGACGATCGAGCAGCTCGAAAGCTTGACCGCAATTTCCGATTTGTTCCCGGAGGGCATACCGGTCAAATCGCGAGCCGTCCAGCTGATAACTGTATCCCGCCGGATCGGAATATCCTTCTATCGCTTTAAGCCCATCGCTTAAACCAAGCGCCATATCGCGCAAATACGACACGCTTTCGGGGAACATTCCGTCCGCCATGAAGTTATACCGGAACGCCCCTCTTGCTTTGTTGGCGGCATAGTGAATCAGATCGGGACAGCCGACTGCAAGACCGGCTTTCACAAGCGCTTCTACCTGCAAACCGATCGTATTATGGTAAAACTTCCATGGATCGTTGCGATAATAGGCATCGTATTTCAAAGTCATACGCGCCGTGTGAAGAATAGCTTCGACTACGTCCGCCCGGGCATCCTTGCCGGTAATCCGGCTCGTTTCTTCCCATATTCGGGGTTCACGCAAATCGTCGTACGTACGGACCAGCCGCCCGATCAAAGAACGGGTTCCGACCGTGTACCAATATTTGAACCCGATCCATGCGAACCAATACTCGTAACCGTCAGCCGGCATAAACTGCTCATCGGGGATGTTCCATTCGGGCAGCCCATAGATCGGCCAATCCGGAACCGCTTTGGCAAGCGTATGCAGGATGGCTGCCGCCCGTACGCCCCCCTGCTCATCCCTCGTGGCGCGAAAATACGTCGCCAACCGATCTGCTGCGTCCCACAAATGATAAATTCTGGCCGTTGTCATCAGCTTGTCGAGATAAATCTTCTTGCCCGCCGGCGTCTTGTGATAGGCATAGGAGACGACCTTGCCGCTCGGTGCCGCAATTTCATCGCAGCCGGATACCGGGTAAACGGCGCTATACTCAAAAACGTTGCCCTCCAAGTCCGACAAAACATCCGGTTGACGCACATCCCACTTGTACATGTACGCGCCGGACAACCCGCTTTCGAACGGAAAGGGCCGTCGTTCCGGCACCAATTCGATCAGCCTGGATACTTGGATATTCATGTATGGAACGACATCTTCCGGCAAAATATCGGCGTCCGAAGCAAGAGGCTCGAACACCTGTCGTTCCCATTCCACATTGCCGCTTAGCGAGTTGATCCATGTTAAATAGGGAGGACCGTATAACGGCGCATGCTCGCCAAATCCTCCCTCGACGATGCGAAGGTTGCGGAATTCCACCCTCCCGCTCCCTGCTATGCGGATTCCCGTCTCAAGCAGGACGGCATCCTTTTTCGTAAAAGCTTCAAAATAGACCGTCTGCCAATCTTCCGTCAATTCCGTGCGCATCGTGTTCATTCTGTCTTCTACCCGGACCGTTTGCCGTTCGCTTCCCTCCGCTGTATAAGTGCGGTAAAAATCAGGGTAAACGGTTAATCCGACAGCGCCTTTGGCCTCAAAGCGGATACCGTATATGCGTTCTTCTTGGCCGTCGATTGCAAAAGCCGGCAATGTCCACGTTGTTTGTTCGTTTACATCGACGTAATAATGCTTCGTCATTGGATACATGCCTCGCCTTCGATCACTTTCTGCAAACCGGCAAAACCGGGATTTGCGCGGTAAATCCCGGTTTGCAGCGGTGTTTTCTCTTGCCGTGCGGCAAGCCTATTTTTTGAGTCCCATCTCTTTCAGATACGCTTCAAATTGCTTCTTCACTTCCGCTGCATACTTGTCTTCTCCCGCCTTCTTCAATCGCTCCAGAACGGTAGGCCACGTCGCGTCGAAGTCCATCGTACCCGTCGCCATCCCTTTCGAATATTCCGCCCACACGGCGCTCATATTCGCTTTCTCCGTATTGACCGGCTCGGAATTGAACTTGAAGCCCCCGATCGGATTCAGCTCCGCTGTTGCGTTGCGCTTCTTCGTTTCTTCCCATACATTGGCGGATTGCCCTTCTTTGAGATAGGAATTGAACACGCTTCCGAATACCCAATTTACGTTCGGCGCGTATTTCGACTCCGCTTTCGTCTTCACGACGTTGTCGGATACCTTCTCGTAATGCTCGCCCAAGATGCCGTAGCTAAGCAAGTTATACAAATAGTGATCTGAGTTGACCATATCGAGGAACATCATTGCCCGCTCCGGATTTTTGGACGTTCGGCTGATCGATTGGTTCGTGGTGGCGCTGTATCCGTTCGTGAATGCGTCAGACAATGGAATGGCGATGACATCGAACCCGCCATTAGCGGCTTTAATTTCGGCTTCTACGCCAGGATTCAGCGTATTCATGCCGCGAGCGGCAACCTTGCCTTTGCTATAGAAATCCGCTTCCTTCGCCGTTGCCGCATCCTTGTAAATGTACCCTGCTTTATACCATTTGCTCGCCAGCTTGAAATTCATCAATGCTGCTTCCGGATATCGCAGAAGCTCGTAATTGGGATCGCCTTTTTTGACGAAGAAGTATCCGTCTACCCCCGGAAGGCCCCACAATGTTGTGTTAACGGGATAATATTGGGATCCGAAATTGCCATACGGAATGATGTCGGGCTCGTTTTGCTTGATTTTTTCCAGGAACGGTTCGAGATCCCCCATCTTCTTGATGCTGTTCACATCCAGTTTGTATTTGTCGGCAAAGCGCTTCTGCACGCTGACTCCCCACTGGAACGTATTCGTCTGCTGATTCGGGATGGCGTACTTTTTGCCATCGATCGTAAGTCCGTCCCACATAACCTTCGGAACATCCTTCTTCAGGTTAGGCGCATACTTCTCGATCAAATCGTCGATGGGCAGAAGCGACCCTTTGCGGGCATTCTCCTCCACTGGGAACAAATAACCTGTCCAAATAATGTCGACTGCTTCAGAGGCGGCCGTCACCGTGTTCAGCTTTTGCTTGTAATCGCCGATCGGAACCGGCATCAGCTTGACGGTCGCATTGATCTTTTCTTTAATATATTTATTCACTTCACCCTCGATTTTTTGTTGATCCGCTTGCATCGCCGGCACCGGATAGTACCAGGAAAGCTCGACCTGCTTCAGCTGCGCCTGGGTTGGTGCCGGCGAAGACGAAGGCGAATCGTTCGATTGTCCATTTTCCTTCGTTCCATTCGAGCTGCAGCCTGCCGCAATCGCGCTGCAAAGTCCAAATAAAAGCGCAGTTCGGTACATGTTCATTTTGATCATAGTGACCTCCCGTTAATAAGTCGGATTGATGTTATATATTAATGCAGCGAGAATGAAACGCTGTTCCCTCCTCTCTTTTCTCCTGCAGCGTTGTTCATCCTTGGAATGAAAGTTGACTCCATTATGATACAGCCTTTGCCATTCCTGTACTGTACATATTTCCTTTTGCTATATAGGCCGGCTGTATTGAAAGTCCCAGACGAGAATTATGCTATCGTCCAACTGAGATCAGCCCCTTACCGGTTTCCCCGTTTCCGGATCAAATAACGAAAACTTTGCGTTCGTATAGCGGATAAAGCGTATTCATCCATTTCAAGTAAGCCGCGCTGTCTTTTCCATACAGATGGCAAGTACTTTCGCAAGCTGTTCACGTTTGTGTGCATGATCCTGTACATGATTCATTGCATGTCCTCCATGGCTTGTAATCGACCGTTACTTACGAGGAGTTCCTGCCGAATTCGCATAATCACGTCATCGCCTCGTTCGCAGCGTTATGGACTACATCATTGCACAAAACGCAATATATTCGGTACTGTACAAATTTTGTATTCCTGTATTCATCACTGTATTCTTTGCCTGCGGATCAAACCACCCCCGCCTCCCCGCTGAAGCTGTGATAGGTATGCATTCACCCAAGAGATGACACCCATGCTGGGTGTACCACAAAAACCACTGATCTTGATAATGATCAGTGGTTTCATTGGTTAAAATTATTCAACAGGTGCTTGATTGGATATCTCTTCTTCACGCCTTAGCCATAAAATCTAAGCTTGTACCCAGGTTTATACCAATCTTGGGAATGACCGGGGCAACGCTTGTTTTTATGGCCGCCTTGTTTGAAATGTTCGGTATTTTTCCTCAACTTTCCGTATGGGGGGCTCTTTTGTCGCTGCCGGTAGCGGCTTTATCGACGATCGAACGGGCATAATCCATCTGCCGCTGGCTGGGCTCCGGTACCCCGTCCAGCGGGTACGCCTTGCCGAGCTCCAGCCATTTGTACACCCCCATCCGGTGATAAGCCAGCAACTCCAGTTTCTCGACGCCCCGCAACCCGCCGACGAATTCGCCAAGCGCGAGCAGATCCTCGTACCCGTCGGTGACACCGGGGACGAGCACGTGCCGGATCCACATCGGCTTACCTAACGATGACAACCGTTCCGCGAAGCGCAGAATGCGTCCATTAGGCTGGCTCGTCAGCCAAGTATGCCTTGCGACATTCATCTGCTTCAGATCGAGCAAGACCAGATCCGTCGTATCAAGCAACCCCATGGCGTGGTCCGGATCGCAGAAGCCCGATGTATCCAGGGCGGTGTGGAGGCCGAAGCGCCGCTTCACTTCCCGGAACAGCGCTTCGACGAAAGGAGCCTGCAGCGTCGGTTCGCCTCCAGTAACCGTTAGGCCTCCACCGGAGCGCCGATAGTAATCGACGTAAGGCTCGATTGCGTCCGCTACTTCGTCGACGGACATGAGCTTGCCTATATTCGTGCTCCATGTATCCGGATTATGGCAATACTTGCATTGCAGCGCGCAACCTTGCATGAAGAGGACGAAACGGATGCCCGGGCCGTCAACGGTGCCGAATGTCTCTATAGAATGTATGCGTCCGAACATGTTGTTCCCCCTTCCCTTTCCACGAAAGCGCGGTATCCCCTATATTTGGCCGTGGAACGTCCGGTTAATGACGTCGAGCTGCTGCTCACGGGTCAGTTTGATGAAGTGGACCGCATAGCCGGATACGCGAATCGTCAACTGAGGATAGTTCTCCGGGTGCTCCATCGCATCCAGCAACTGCTCGCGGTCGAACACGTTGACGTTCAAATGGTGAGCTCCTTTGGAAAAATACACGTCCATCAGCGCGACCAGATTGACGATGCGCATTTCCTGCTCCCTCCCGAGTGCCTTCGGCACAATCGAGAAGGTGTTCGAAATGCCGTCGATGCTATGCTCATAAGGCAGCTTCGCCACGGACTCGAGCGAGGCGAGAGCCCCCAAGCGGTCACGGCCATGCATCGGATTGGCGCCCGGGGCGAACGGCTCTCCGGCTTTTCGCCCATCCGGCGTCGAGCCGGTTTTCTTGCCGTACACGACGTTCGACGTAATGGTCAGCACCGACATCGTAGGTAGCGCGTTGCGGTACGCCTTATGCTTGCGAAGCTTGTTCATGAACGTCTCGACGAGCTCCACGGCGATTAGATCGACACGGTCGTCGTTGTTACCGTATTGCGGATACTCGCCTTCAATGGCGAAATCGACGGCGATTCCTCTCTCGTCCCGAATCGGCCTTACTTTCGCATGCTTGATGGCGCTCAAACTGTCGGCGACGACCGACAAGCCGGCGATGCCGCAAGCCATCGTACGCAAAATCTCGCGGTCGTGCAGCGCCATTTCGATCCGCTCGTAGCAATATTTATCGTGCATGTAGTGAATCACGTTCAGCGTGTTCATGTACAGCTTGGCGAGCCATTCCAGCATGACGTCGTACCGCTTCATGACCTCGTCATAGTCCAGGGTCTCGGTGGTTATCGGTTTCGTCGCCGGCCCGATCTGCGTACATAGCTTCTCGTCGAGGCCGCCGTTGATGGCATAAAGCAGCGCCTTCGCCAAATTCGCCCGAGCCCCGAAAAACTGCATTTGCTTGCCGATCCGCATCGCCGACACGCAGCAGGCGATCCCGTAGTCGTCTCCGAAAAACGGCCGCATCAGATCGTCATTCTCGTACTGAATCGAGCTCGTTTCGATCGATACTTGGGCACAGAACTTCTTGAACGCTTCCGGCAGCTTATCGGACCACAGCACGGTCAAGTTCGGCTCAGGACCGGGACCCAGATTGTACAGGGTGTGGAGGAAACGGAACGACGTCCGGGTCACACGGGTCGAACCGTTCAGCGCCATGCCGCCGATCGATTCCGTCACCCAGGTCGGGTCGCCGCTGAAAAGCTCGTTATAATCCGGAGTCCGCAAAAACTTGACAAGGCGCAGCTTCATGACGAATTGGTCGATCAGCTCCTGCGCCGCCTCTTCGCTTAGCTTTCCTTCCTCAAGATCCCGTTCGATATAAATGTCCAGGAACGAAGAGACGCGGCCCAGGCTCATCGCGGCGCCATTCTGCTCCTTGATCGCCGCCAAATATGCGAAATACACCCATTGTACCGCCTCGCGCGCATCCCGCGCCGGCTCCGATACGTCGTAGCCGTACGAAGCCGCCATCTGCTTGAGCTCCTCAAGCGCGCGCAACTGCTCGGACAATTCCTCGCGGGCGCGGATCGCGTCCTCCGTCATCTCATCGACTTCGAGCTGCAGCAAGTCCCGCTTCTTGTCCTCGATCAGTCGGTCGGCACCGTACAACGCCAGCCTGCGATAGTCGCCAATGATTCGGCCGCGGCCGTAAGCGTCCGGCAATCCCGTTATGATGCCGGCTTTACGGGCCTTGCGCATCTCGCTCGTATAGGCGTCGAACACGCCTTGATTATGCGTCTTGCGAATGTCCGTAAACAAACGGAGCATTTCGTCCGGCAGCTGGAAGCCGTAAGCCTTACACGCGTCCTCCGCCATTTTGATCCCGCCGAACGGCTGCACAGACCGCTTTAACGGAGCGTCTGTCTGCAGACCTACGATACGCTCCAGATCGCGATTCAGGTAGCCTGGCCCATAGGACGTGATGGTCGACACCGTGTTCACGTCCACATCGAGCACGCCGCCATTCTCCCGCTCACGCTTCTGCAGCTCACTGACTTGCCGCCACAATTCGGATGTAGCCGCCGTCGGACCCGCCAGGAAGGAATCGTCGCCTTCATACGGAATCAGGTTTCGATCCAGAAAATCCTTGACGTCGATCCGCTGCTGCCACTTGCCGCCCTGATAGCCGCTCCAGCCGGCCGGAACCGCCGACTCGGCCCCCGCCTGCGCCGCCGATACGCCTTGACGAACTTCCATTTCATTTATAGACATAGTAGGTTCCTCCTATCCTAATCTCTCATCTATTCAAAGCTTCCATAGAATGCATTGCGGTAAAGATCGGCCAGCTCCGTTACGAGCGGCATGCGCGGATTCGCTGTCGTACACTGATCCTCGAAAGCGCGGTCTGCCAATGCATCAACCTTCGATTCGAAGTCTTTCGGGTCGAAGCCGAGATCCGCAAACTTCTCAGGAATGCCCAGCGACTGGTTCAATTTACGTACGGCCGTGATCAGGCTGGCGACCCCTTCCTCCGTCGTATTCGCCGGCAGGCCAAGCATGCGGGCAATCTCCGCATACCGAAGGTCCGCAATGAAATGATCGTATTTCGGGAACGACGCGAACTTCGTCGGCTTCTGCGCGTTATATCGAATGACGTGAGGCAACAGGATCGCGTTCGTACGCCCGTGAGCGGTGTGATATTGGCCTCCCCACTTATGCGCGAGGCTGTGATTGATGCCCAGGAACGCGTTCGCGAACGCCATTCCGGCTATTGTCGAGGCGTTGTGCATCTTCTCTCTGGCCAGCGGGTCGGCCTCGTGATACGACTTCTCGAGATACTGGAATACCAGCCGGATCGCCTGCAGCGCGAGCCCATCCGTATAGTCGTTGGCCATGACGGAGACGTACGCTTCAATCGCATGCGTGAGCACGTCCATCCCTGTGTCGGCCACGGCGGTCTTCGGCAAGCTGTACACGAATTCGGGATCGATGATCGCCACATCCGGCGTCAGCTCGTAATCGGCCAACGGGTACTTCGTATTGCCCTTTTCTTTGTCCGTAATGACGGCGAACGACGTAACTTCCGAGCCCGTGCCCGATGTCGTCGGGATCGCGACGAATTTCGATTTCCGTCCGAGCCGCGGATACTTGTAGACGCGTTTACGGATATCCAGGAACTTCATCTTGAGCGAATCGAAGCTGGTATCCGGATATTCGTAGAACAGCCACATGGCTTTGGCCGCATCCATCGGTGATCCGCCGCCCAGGGCGATAATGCAGTCTGGCTGGAACGACTCCATAAGCGCCGTTCCCCGGCGCACCGTATCGACCGACGGATCGGGCTCCACCTCGGAGAATACTTCGACGGCAACTGGCTGCTGCCGTTTCCGGAGGTAATATTCCAGCTTCTCGACATAACCGAGCTTGACCATCATCGGGTCGGTGACGACGAGGATTCGCGAGATATCCGGCATTTTCTCCAGATACTGCGTGGCGCCCCGTTCGAAATACACCTTCGGCGGCACCTTGAACCACTGCATGTTTACGGTTCGTTTTGCGACGCGCTTCACATTGATCAGGTTGACGGCCGTCACGTTCGCGGTCGTCGAATTGTGGCCGTATGACCCGCAGCCGAGCGTAAGCGAAGGTAGATTCGTATTATAGATGTCACCGATGGCTCCGTGCGTCGAAGGCGAATTGACAAGGATGCGGCCTGTTTTCAGATGGGCCGCGAACGCATCGATTACCTTGGAGTCCTTCGAATGGATGACGGACGAGTGCCCCATTCCGCCGAACTGGACGATTTCCGCCGCGCGCTCGATGCCCTGCTCCGGTGTCTTGACCTTGTAGCAGGCGAGTACTGGACTCAGCTTCTCCGCGGATAACGGATACTGGTCCCCGACCCCTTTCAGCTCGGCGACAAGCACCTTCGTTGACGGCGGCACCGAGATGCCGGCCATTTCGGCGATTTTCACGGCTGGCTGGCCGACGATGACGGCGTTGACGGCGCATTTCTCGGAATTGATCACCAGCTTGGATACGGCTGCCGTCTCTTCGACGTTCAAGAAATAACAGCCAAGCTCAGTCATGAGCTTCTTGGCTTGGTCGTAGATCGGCTCCTCGAGAATGACGGACTGCTCGGATGCGCAGATCATGCCGTTGTCGAACGTTTTGGACAGGATGAGGTCCGTGACCGCCTGCGGCAAATCGGCGGTTTTCTCAATGAAGCAAGGCACGTTGCCGGGACCGACGCCGAGCGCCGGCTTGCCGGTGCTGTAAGCCGCCTTGACCATTGAGGAGCCGCCTGTCGCCAGAACAAGAGCGACGTCCGGATGGTTCATCAGCAGCTGCGTCGCCTCGACGGACGGATGCTCGATCCATTGGATGCAGTGGGCCGGCGCGCCCGCCTTGACGGCCGCCTCGAGAAGCGTCTGTGCCGCCGCGGCGCTGGACCGCTGCGCGGAAGGGTGGAACGCGAAGATGATCGAATTCCGCGTCTTGGCGGCAATAAGCGATTTGAACATCGTGGTCGAAGTCGGGTTCGTCACCGGCGTGACTCCGGCAATGATTCCGATGGGTTCGGCTACCTTTACCACATTGTCGTAAGGATTGTCCTCGATGACCCCGACCGTCTTGTCGTGCTTGATGCTATGGTAAATATATTCCGTGGCGAAAATATTCTTAGTGATTTTGTCCTCGTACACGCCGCGCCCGGTTTCTTCGACCGCCATTTTGGCCAGCAGCATGTGCTTGTCGAGGCCGGCGAGCGCCATCGCTTGAACGATCCGATTCACCTGCTCCTGATCCAGCTTCAGATAAGCCTCCTGCGCTTTCCTCGCTTTTGCCGCCAGCTGGTTGATCTCGTCCCGCGGCACAATCCGTTCAGGCAATTTGCTTTCCTCTACAGCCATCGTCTCTTCCTCCATTCGAATCTAATTGGTCACGAACCGAATACGGCCTTAAGCGGTGCCGAGTTCGAGAGCCTCAGCAACAGCCGTTCGTACTCCTCCGGCGTGTTGAAGCAGTCAACGAACGACGTATCGATTCCTTCCGCTTGGAATTCGGTATCGCGAAACTCCGCCCAACTGATTTTCTTCAATAAATGGGATACCGATGGGTCCCCGCTGTGCAAGAGAGGCCATACCGCCTCTGCGCAGGACCGGTCATACACGCCGTGTAACGGATATAAGCCTCCTTGGACCCAAGGAAGTGACGCGTTAAAGCTTTCATGCTTCTTGGCCTGAAGCAGTTCCGCCGCTTTGGCAGACAGGAACGGCATATGGCACCCGACGATCCATACGTCCCGGTTGCGGGCCAAGCTAAGCCCCGCATACATGCCGCTCAGCTGTCCTCGATTCGGTACGAAATCCGTGATGATGCGAACTTCCCTATCCAAGAAACGCAAGTACGGGTTGGGGTCGTTGGTCACGACAATCAACTCGCTACAAACCGGCTTCATCAGCCGAAGCTGACGTACGATGAGCTTCTCGTCGCCGAACGGCAGCAGCGCTTTGGGCTGCCCATGCATTCTGCGATCGAAGCCGCCGGCCAAAATGACGCCGGTCATCACGATCAATCGCCTCCTTTTCACGAGTTAAAGCCGAACGAAGCAACAGTTTCGTTCCTGTCTCCATTAAACACCCATCTCGCTCCTGCCGCTGTGACCTATGTCACGTCGATCCTGTAGAGCGGTGTGATAAACATCATCTTCACGCCCCGCCTATACAGCTACACTGGAAGGAAGCAACTGCGGATCGACACAATTCCATCACGAACACAAGCTGCTTCTCGGAAGCGAACCTCGCCATGCTGACGAGCATGATGTATGAAATAAACGTCCCCCATGGGACCCACCTTTTCTGGCAGTACGATAAGGCCGATAAACTGTACTACATCCAAAAAGGCAGCTTTCGTATCACCAAAACATCCGATGACGGCCGGCATTTCGYCCTTTACGTGTACAAGGAAGGCGATCTGTTCGGTCAGGTCGACCCTTTCCACAACCTAACGCAAGGGTTTAATGCGGAAGCGGCAGAGAACAGCGTCGTCGGAGTCATCCAGCAGTAGGATTTGGACATCTTGCTCGGGCAGCATGGAGATTTGACCCTAGAGTTTATGAAGATGATGTTCGGGATCATTTTCAGTACTCGTCCTGCACCTATCGTACAAAAGAGGTAATCAATCCATACGTTCCGTCGATCCGCTTGTACACGACATCCGTCGAACGCGTCGCGCTATTGATGAATACATGGAAGTTGTGATCCAACAAATTCATCTCCAGAATCGCTTCCTCCACATCGACCGGTTTTAAGCTAACCTGCTTGACACGCGCGATCTCAAAAGGGTTCTCTTCCTCTTCCGCTTGTGTAGTCGAAGCAAGCTCCGGCAAGCCTCCGCGGCGCAGTCTTCTGCGCAGCTTCTCCTTCAGCTTGCGCAGCTTCCGCTCCAGCTTGTCGGCTACCGCGTCTACCGACGCGTACATATCGTCCGTACGTTCTTCCGCCCGGACGACGCCTCCCTCCAGTCGGAGCATAACCTCAACCTTGTGCGTATCTTGTTTGTGGCCGCTTACGATAAACGTCACCACCGCTTCTTCGATTTCCGCAATCGATTCTGTGCGCCTGATCTTTTGTTCCGCATATTGCTTCATCGTATCCGTAACTTCCATTTGTTTCCCATGGAATAGAAAATGCATATGGGTCATCCCCTCATGTCAAGAATAAATAGTCCTACAGCATGTACTCGTCGATGAGGCCCACATCCGGCAGGGACGCTGCCTTATCGGGCTTTCTCGGTTTCGGCCCGATCGGATAATAAGTATGCCCGCTGCACGCTTCGCATTCTGTCGGATAGCATTCCGCCAACAGCGGGAGCTCCGCTCCGCATTTCTGGCAGACAGCGGCACTGTATGTCTCCAACTCGTTTTCCTTGCGTTCGCGATTCGCCGCGGCTTCGTTCTTCTTGCCGTTCCTAGTTTCGTTCATACCGGCACCCCTCCGTTTTGGACGACTGGCCCTAACACGTTTTGACGATCAAAACCGGAATTTTCGCTTTTTGTACTACCGCGTGGCTGACGCTTCCCAGCATGAATTCCTTCAAGCCGCTCAGTCCCCGGCTGCCCATCACGATCAAGTCGCAGCCCAACTCCTCGGCAGCCTCCAGGATCGTGTCGACCGGGAAGCCTTTTCGCATTTTCATCGCTTTGTAGGGCAGTTCTTCTATGGCCTTGCGCGCTTCCTCCAGCATCGCTTCAGCGTAATCGTAATACTCTTTTTCCACACTCGGAGAACCCGCGTAGAAAGCCGCGCCGATCTGAATGCTCGGTAAATGATACACATGAAGCACGGTCAATTTGGCCACCGGATTCCCGCGCACAATGCTTACCGCTTGCTCCAGCGCCGTTTTGGCCAGCTCGGATCCGTCGTATGCAACCAGAATATGTGTGTAACCCATAGCCATTCCTCCTATTCCACGATCAGAACAGATCGGCTCGTATGCTATTCGGAGCCGTTGTACGGGACGACGATTGTCACTCTCATCTCCTTCATGGCTTCAGTATATAACGGATACCGGCACGTGTTTGTGATAAAAATCACAAAGACCATCACAAGGGGGGTGAAAAGTCGGACGCAGGTTGCGCGGTTGCGGCGATGGAGGGCTTTGCTATTCGTCCGAAGTGCGATTTATTTCGGCTAGGGTGTGTTTCCCCCGAGAGGGTAGTGATATTCCTCACAGATAAATAGGGGAGTTCCTCCTTCAAATTCAGGGGATCACCCGATGGGAGAAATCGGCGCCAAAAGTTATGATAAGGGTATGAAGATTGAACGAGAGGTAGGAACTCACATGACGACTGTGATAAATCAACAAGGTCCGGCTGCAGGAGGCTGCACGGAATGTCCGCAATGGGGGGCCGATGCGTTTTTTACTGCGGAACATCGCGAACTGCTGGAAAGGCTGATGTATCCAAAAAAAGTGGAAGCCCACTCGTATCTGTTCTGGGAAGGCGATGAAACCGGCAAGCTGTATTATGTGCGTTCGGGCCGGGTCAAATTAACCAAAACAACCGAAGACGGAAAGACGATCAACTTGTCGATTCAGCGACAAGGGGATTTGATCGGCACACTCGATATGACCGGAAGCGGCAGGTACGGCTACAACGCTGAGACGATCGAAGACGCCGAGTTCGGGATCATTCAAGAAAAGGACCTTGAAATTCTTCTGCATCGGCACGGCGACTTTGCCGTAGCTTTCACCAGATGGATGGCGCTGCAGTATCTTACAACGCAGTCGAAATTCCGCGATCTGCTGCTGTTCGGCAAGCCGGGTGCGCTAGCTTCGACGCTGATCCGGTTATGCAACACCTGCGGAGTGGCGACGAAGGACGGCATTCGGTTGACGATGAAGCTGACCAATACGGAACTTGCCGATTTCATCGGCGCGACGCGGGAAAGCGTCAACCGCATGCTGAGCGAGTTGAAGTCGAACGGCATCATCGATATGGACGGCGGATACATCATCGTGAAGACGCTGAACGAGCTGAAGGCCATTTGCCAATGCCCGACCTTCCCGGCTTGCCCGCGTGAAATTTGCCGGATTTGAAGCTTCGAGCCCGCGATAAGCCTCTGATACTAAAAAATCTAATCAAACTTTAAAATATCTAAGATTTATGATATCTTTATTTTATAGGCTATTAAGCTCAGGAACGGCATATTAATTAAATTTGAGGTATTTTTAAGAGGTATGATGAATTATGGATAATCTAGAATTAGGTAAAACAATCGCAAAATTTCGCAAAAATAAGAATTATACTATTAAACAGTTATCAGAAATAACGAATGTAACTTCATCAATGTTAAGTCAAATTGAAAGGGGACTTTCCAGTCCGTCACTGAATACTCTACGCATGATTGCCGATGCATTGGAAGTTCCTTTATTTAGTTTATTTACTGAATTTGTGCAAACTAAAGATTTAATTACCAGAGCAGATTCCAGAAAAAAAATCATATTTCCATCATCGAACAATTGGGAATATTCATTATTGTCTCCGGATTTAAGCGGCTCAATTGAGATGGTTTTAATGAAATTACCGCCTGAATCCCAGTCTGCCGAAAAACCTATGAGACACATTGGTGAAGAAGTCGCTTATGTATTGGCTGGTGAGGTAGTATTATTTATTGGGGACGATGTGGAGACTTTATATAATGGAGACAGTGTAAAAATACCACCTGGGATAGAACATAAGTGGGAAAATAGATCGGATAAAGAAGCAACCGTTATTTTTGCTATTACTCCTCCGACATTTTAGAAAACAAATTATAAAGACCGTTTCTGTATTTACAAGTGTATTGCACACTAGTAAATACAGAAACGGTTTTTTTATCCAGATTAAATAATTATTGATTATTTTACCAAAAAATCGATAAATATTAAGCTTGAATTAATAAACGTGAAATGCTAATATTCAATTATATTTAATTTATTAAATTTGATTTAACTTTTTTGAGTCTCCGTTAGAATATCATCATAAATGGAGGTGCACATCTATTAATATACTGCAATTGGATATCAGACTGATACGGCTCTCGCTGCTATTGGACCATATTCGCAAGCAAATTGTAAGCGCTTCACGTTTCCCGCACGTTCCTGCACCAATTCACATTTTGAATTTTAAAATTTATTTATTTTAGTACGGAGGTAAAAATGACTAACAACATTGCTGGAAAAACAGTCGAACAATGGAAAAATGAATTACCGGAACTGCAGAAAATCATTGATACTCAGGAAGTTTTCTGGGTAAACCCGCAGCTTGAGAGTTGCAACAACCGAATTATTAACACGGAATTAGGGAAAGATCATATCGAAGATGCGGAACAACGATTGCTTCGCTTCGCCCCCTATTTAGCAAAAGTATTCCCGGAGACCAAGGAAAAAAACGGAATCATCGAATCTGAATTAGTCAACATCCCTAAAATGCAGCAGAAGTTATCAGAAATGTTCAATCAGGAAATAGTGGGAAATTTATATCTTAAATGTGACAGTCACCTGCCCATCTCTGGTTCTGTAAAGGCTCGTGGAGGAATTTACGAAATATTAAAAGTAGCCGAAGAGATAGCCTTTAAACATGGCATGCTGTCAATAACCGATGACTACTCCATTCTGGCAGACGGAAAATTTCGGACTCTATTTTCGAATTATTCGATTGTGGTCGGATCAACCGGTAATCTAGGTCTTAGTATTGGTATTATGAGTACCCAATTGGGTTTCAAAGTTATTGTGCATATGTCTACTGACGCTAAACAATGGAAAAAAGATTTATTGCGGCAAAAAGGTGCTATCGTAGTTGAACACAATAGCGACTATGGGAAAGCAGTAGAGGCTGGCAGACAACAATCCCAGGAAGATCCCAATAGCCACTTCGTTGATGATGAAAATTCTTCAACATTATTCCTTGGTTATGCCGTAGCAGCTAAACGGCTCCAAAAGCAACTAAATGACATGAAGATTCCAGTCGATCAGGATCATCCGCTTTTCGTATATCTACCTTGCGGTGTAGGCGGCGCTCCTGGCGGAATTACTTTCGGATTGCGGACAGTATTTGGAGACAATGTCCATTGCTTTTATGCAGAGCCAACCCATTCACCGGCAATGTTGCTAGGTTTAATGACACGTAAGCATAACGAGGTATCAGCTCAGGAATTTGGCGTTGATAATATTACAGCAGCAGATGGGCTTGCCGTAGGGAGACCATCAGGCTTTGTGGGCAAAGCACTAGAGAAAGATATTAGTGGTGTCTTTACTATTCAAGACGACTGTCTCTATCGAATCCTTAGAAAGTTAGCCGATTCAGAAGGAATATTCTTAGAACCATCGGCAGTTGCAGGATTTATCGGACCCGTTCAACTGTATGCTTCTTCCATGGGACAAGATTATCTAAAACATAATCACCTTGAACAGAAGATGCAAAATGCCACTCATATTCTTTGGGCTACTGGCGGCGGCATGGTTCCAAAAGATGTTATGGATGATTTCTACCGTAAAGGTGCAATCAGCTAATTTACTTTAGAGTATAGGGAGAGGTTAAGACAATGGAAACTGGAACAATGATGATGCTGGTATTAGTCGCATCTATAGCAATTCTCATCTTTCTCATTCTTCGAGTTAAATTACATCCCTTTCTATCCTTAATATTAGTGTGTATTTTTGTGGGAGTTGCTACAGGTATGCCTCTTCCTAAGATTGCTACTTCCATTGAAAACGGAATGGCTGGAACGTTAGGTTTTCTGGCTACTATTATCGGTTTTGGCACGATTTTAGGTAAAATGTTGGAAGTATCTGGCGGCGCGGAGCGCCTAGCACGAACATTACTAAACACAATGGGAGAAAAAAGAGCTCCCTGGGCTATGACAATTGTCGGCTTAATTGCCGGAATTCCCGTATTTTTTGAAGTAGGATTTGTTTTACTTTTTCCCTTGGTTTTCATAGTTGCCAAACAAGCTAAGATGTCGTTACTCCGTGTTGGAATTCCTTTGGCAGTATCGCTGATGGTCGTTCACTCGATGGTGCCTCCACATCCGGCAGCGTTTGCAATTACTACAACTTTGGGGGCTGATGTAGGTAAGGTCATTCTGTTTGCTCTTCTTATAGGAACTCCTACTGCCATTTTAGCTGGTCCAATTTGGGCCAAGTTTATCAGTACGAAGTGCAAGACTGGAGTATTAAAGGAATCAGAAGGGATCGCTGCAACGCCAGTTGAGAATCTTCCAAGCTTCGGCATTACCCTATTTACTATCCTATTGCCCCTACTCATTATGGTAGGAAAAACTGTTAGTACATTGTTTCTCTCAAAA
This sequence comes from Paenibacillus sp. P4_E11, assembly GCF_056401635.1. NCBI lineage: Bacteria > Bacillati > Bacillota > Bacilli > Caryophanales > Paenibacillaceae > Paenibacillus > Paenibacillus sp. P4_E11. The sequence continues at coordinate 120,088 of NZ_JBFUIX010000009.1, forward strand.
GATTCGGCTTTATTGCCTATTGTTACTTTCTTAGGCAATCCGATTATTGCACTTCTCATTTCGGTATTTGTAGCTTATTATACGTTAGGCCTTTCTCGTGGTTTAAAAATGAAAAACCTCTTATCTCTTACAGAACAATGCTTTGGACCGCTTGCCGGCATCTTGCTGATTATTRGTGGCGGTGGAGCTTTTAATGCCATCTTAGTTGACAGTGGGTTAGGTACTGAATTGTCTAAGATTTTGATGTCACTAAATATGAACCCGATTATTCTCGCTTGGCTAATAGCTTGGCTTATGCACCTTGCTATCGGTTCCGCCACGGTGGCCATGATTAGTACTGCAGGCATGGTGGCACCTATGCTGGCTGCTTATCCTGGTTTTAGTCCGGAAATTATCGTTCTCGCCATTGGTTCCGGAGCGATTGGCTGGTGCCATGTCAACGATTCGAGTTTTTGGTTTGTAAAAGAATATTTAGGATTATCGTTACCGGATATGTTTAAGAGCTTCACTGCCGCCTGCCTGATTGCATCATTTGTTTCTCTAGGTGGTATACTAATTTTATCTCTTGTAATTTAATAATACTATAATAATACCATCCTCGCCATTAGTCATGGAGAGATACAGGAGTAAAAAGGTACTTAAATTACATGCTTCCAACGACATGTAATTAAAGTACCTTTTTCATCTCTATCTACTACAAATACAGAGTTGAATTATTACTCGGTTATTTGTCTTAATATTTTTGCTGGATTACCCGCGACTATTGTATTTGCAGGCACGTCCTTCGTGACAACTGAACCTGCAGCTACAATGGAATTATCACCAATATTTATACCAGGTAAGATTACACAACTCCCGCCAATCCATACATTGTTTCCTATAGTTATCGGTATCCCATAACCACTTTTATTTCTATCCTTTGGTTCTACAGAATGACCAGCGGTATAGATCCCAACATTAGGAGCTATCATGCAATCATCACCAATCCTTACCTCTGCCATGTCTAATATCGTACAGTTATAACCTGCATAAAAGTTATTTCCTACGTGTATGTTGTAACCTAAATCGCAATGAAAGTTGTGCTCGATGCTAAACCCTTCTCCCACACTTCCAAACAATTCCCGAATAATATTTTCTTTCTTTTCAAATTTTTCAAAGTCAATCCTGTTAAATTCTTGAACCAGTTTCTGAGCTCTAATACCCTTCATCTTTAATTCTTCAGTTCCTCTTTGATAATAATTTTTTTCTTTTTTGCCATCTCCCATATGTATACTCCTTTTACGTTCTCTCTGATGATTCAAATCCGCCTATTACTAATAATGCAACCCTTTTGGCGACTTCCTCTTTGTTCATAATGGTGTTCCCAGTCGCCCATTGAATGGCACCTTCATGGATAACTTGTGCATAAATGGGCACATAAATTTTCATTTCTTCATCTGTATAAATGTGTTCTAGACTTTTCGACAGATAGACCCTCAACTCATTTACTGCTTTTTCTTTCAATTGCGGTACGACTAAACC